>JAHENP010000095.1 GCA_018609965.1 Haloferacaceae archaeon | reverse complement strand
CTCCGAGTCCGACAGAGGATAGGAGTAACGGCTGGTTGGCACAGCCATCGACGTACTTGTTTGACAAGGAAACTGGTGCGTTCGCACCTCAAAAACAAGTCACGTCGTAAACCACAATATCCCAACGGCGGTCAGGGAATCCCACCCCTTCAGGGGTGGGAGGATGTCAATACGTGAAGTAGGGAGCAAACATGTTGGTCAAAGACGGAGTGACAGAGTTGCTCGCAGATGTGTTCACCGCGTTGGCACACTGGCGTATCTTCCCTGCAGTGTACGGGGCCGCAATGACTGCTGCGGCCGCGCTCCTGTTGTCGGTGTACACTACCACAGTGGTCGTGGTCGCCTTCCTCATTCTGCTGGCCGTCTACAACCTCAACAACGTGTTCGACACAGACGAAGACGAGACGAACAACCCAGAGCAAACAGAGTTCGTTCGACAGCGACGGCGATGGGTCTACGCGGTCGTCGCGATCTCGACAGTGGCCGCGGTGCTCCTCTCGCTGCGAGGCGGCTCGTGGACACCGATCCTCGTCGTATCGGTGTTCGTCTCCGGCGTCGTCTACAGCGTGGAGTCTGTTCGGCTGAAGCAGGTGTTTCCGATCAACACGATTCTCGTCGCGGTCACTCTCTCGACGGTCGCGGTGGGTGTTCCAGTGGCGTTTGCGGAGGGTGTTCCGACGCCGTCCGTGTTCGTCCTCTTCGGTCTCCTCTGTGTCCGATTCGCTGTCACTGTTGAACTGTGTAACATTCCAGACATCGCCGGGGACCGTCGCGCCGGGGTGACGACTCTCCCGGTTGTATTCGGTGTTCAGACGACAAAACGGCTGATCTACGCCGTCGAGGTCGGCACGTTCGTGTCACTCGTCTTCGTGGCTCGGGCTGGTCTCGTGCGCACAGAGGCGGTCGTCGTGCTCGGGGTTCCGGCCGTCTGCTCGGTGGTGGCCACCCACGTTACCGACCGAGACCCGCCGCCGCTCGGGCCAGGGGTGTACGGCGACGCACAGCTACTTCTGGCAGGCTGTACTGCGTACGTCGTCGTGTGACCCGGTTTCCGCCTCGTAGCTCCCGGTTCTCGGAGAAGCAGGACGCCAATCACTATCGTAAGATTCAAATTTTTCTATTCTAGTTGCAGTATCATGAACCCGTACGTATGGTTAGCGGGAGCTATCGTCTCCGAGATTATCGGGACGACGATACTGAAGCTCTCGAACGGCCTCGAGAACACAGTGTTGGGAATCACAGCGATTAGTATGTACATCGTCTCGTTTTACTTCGTGAGTCTCGCGTTGACCGAACTCCCCGTCGGACTGGTGTACGCGACGTGGTCGGCCGTCGGGATCGTGGGGCTGGCTCTGATCGGGATCGTCTACTTCGACGAGCCGATCGACCTGGCGGCCGTCGTTGGGTTCGTACTAGTGACCGCTGGGATCGTTCTTCTCAACGTCTACTCCGACGCGTACAGTCCTGCCTGAGAGTCGGGACAGAACCGACACAGCGTGACACCGGTGTCTTCTCACACAGACAGGGTGGTCGCGAGCGCCTCACTGGACAAGTGGCCAGACACCCGGCGCGAGCATCGGAATGCTCACGACTGCGTTGACGATCGGCAACTGTCCCAACACCCGGTCAAGCGACGTCGACGAGAGGAGGTAGTAGCCGACGACTACGGGGTAGACGACGAACAACACACCAGCCAGCGGGTGGAACTGAGCGAACGCAACTGGTGCAGCAGTCCACAGGACGAGGACGTAGACCAGCGACCGACGCCGGTCGAGAACGGTCGCGAGTGTCCTGACGCCTGCTGCTCGGTCGGCGTCGATGTCCGGAATCGCCGAGATCGTGTGGTACCCCATCGTCCAGATCCAGAATCCGGCGACGACACCGGCTGGGGGGAACGATCCAGCGACCGCGGTGTACGCTGCGATGCCCGGAAGAATGTACGCTCCGTTCATCAGAGAGTCGAGCGGCGGAGTGGACTTCAGTCTGATCGGCGGCGCGCTGTAGACGACGGCGACCAGAGCCCAACCTCCGAGGAGCGACAACGCCGGCACCGAGTCGGTGAGCGGAACGAACACGACGAGTGAGGCTCCACTGAGCGCGATGGCACCCCACACGTACCCCTCGTCGCGGAACTGTACTTCGCGCCCGTCGTCGCTCTTCCGGGGATTGTGTTCGTCTGTGTTTCGGTCGAACGCGTCGTTGACGCCGTACCCGAACAGGTTCCCCGGAATCAGGAAGTACAGTAGGAAGACGGCGACGAGCGGTGAGAAGAGGTCACCGATCGACTCCGCTGCATACACCACGCCAGCGAGGACTGGGAACGTAAGATGGAACCAGTACTGCGGGCGTGAGAGGCGGTATAGGTACCGCAGCCGTGTTCGAACTGTCGGGTCCACAGTGTCGTGACGTTCGTCGACTCCCTGTCGCACAGTTACGCTCAGTTCAGTTCTGAATCGTATTAGTGCTATTTTCAAATTTCTCGTACTATAGACATTCACAGATGTGACTAGTCAAACTCTCGTCGGCAGTACGGTGTGAGCGACAGAGACCAGTCGAGACAGTCCTCGGCAGGAAGACCGCGGCCGCCCTCTAGTCCATCGCGATGTACGTCTGTGTCCCCTCGACGCCGTTGATCGTCTGGATCGCGTTCGTCGCGACCCGTTTCACGTCACCTGGGTCGTCGGCGACAGTTTTGGCGACGAAGTCCACGTCGCCGGCGACGACGTGCGCCTCCACGACCCCGTCGAGGGCCGCAAGCGACTCCTTCACACGGTCGGCCTCACCGGTGTTGGCCTTCACCATCACGTATGCGGTGACGCTCACGCGAACTCACCCCTCGACTGCGGCCGCGGCCGTCTCCTCGGCGGACCGGCCCAACAGGAGTTGGCGCACGTCACCCAACACGTCGAAGTCCGCGAGCACGGCGATCCGGTCGCCCGTCTCCAAGGAGTCGTCGGGCAACGGCACCCCCATCGGCCCACCGGCCTTGCCGAACGCGAGCACCCGGGCCTGTGAGGGGAGTGTCACCTCCGAGAGGTTGTACCCCTTCATCGGGGAGTCGTCCGTGATCGTGAACAGAACCACCTGGAGGTGTTCGGCCACGTCTGCGATCGCCTGGAGGTTGCCGCCGAGCAACGCGTTCTTCGCGCCGATGGCACCCAGCCGCTCCGGGTAGACAATCTCGTCGACCTCGTCGGCGTACTTCTGGTAGATCCCCTCGCGGTAGTCCTCGTCGATTCGCATCACCGTCCGGCAGTCGTGGTGGTTGGCGATCAGACAGGCGGCGAAGTTGGTGTTGAGGTCGCCCGTCAGCGCCCCCAGCGCGTCCGCGTTCTCGACGCCGGCCTCGACGAGCAGTTCCTCCCGGGAGCCGTCCCCCTCGACACAGTCGAACCCCGCGTCGCGGACGCGTGTCGCCTGATCGTCGTGGCCCTCAACCAACACGACTTCGTGCCCCTCCTCGCGCAGCACGCGCGCTGTCCGCAGGCCGACCCGACCGGCACCGACGATGACGAATCGCATACGGGCTTGGTACGACAGGTCTCTGTAAAAGGGTTGTCCCCACCCTGACGCCCGCGGGTGGTGGTCGTCCGTCGACCCCCGGACCGCGTCGGAATCCGCCGACAACACGGCCAGAAACGATATGTGTCGAACAATGGTACAAGTTGACATGGTCCGGGCGTACGTGATGGTTCGAGTGGACGCGGGCGTCGTCGGAGATGTGGCCGACCGCGTTCGCGACCTGTCGGCAGTCGCGGAGGGACACGCGGTCGCCGGCGACTACGACGTGGTCGCCGAGGTCGTCGCCGACGAGATGTACGAGGCGATGGAGACGGTGGCCGACGAGATTCACGAACTCGACGGGACCAGCGAGACGAAGACGTACGTCTGTCTCGACTGACGAGGGAGTGAACGACACGGAAGAGATCGACCCGCCGCGCCGCTACAGCTCCGACCGCGGGCGTGGCGTCGTGTTCTCGTACTCGACGAGCCGAAACTCCTCGTAGTCGCGCTCGGAGACGACACGCCAGCCGGCACCCAGATACGGGAACTGGGCGTCACCCGCCAGATCCTCCGGCAGCTCCGAGACGAACGCGCGGTCGGTGAACGGGAGCAACGCCCGGTAGACGCCGCCGCCGCCGATGACCGACAGCGCGTCGCTCTCGGTCGCCGCCGCCACCGCGACGGCCTCGGCCCGCGAGGTGACAAACTCGACGCGCTCGTCCGGCGACGACCGTGACTCGTCGCGGGTCAACACGAGGTTCGTCGACTCCGGCACCGGCTCCATCTCCTCGAAGGTTCGTCGGCCGACGACCAACGGCCCGCCACGGACCCGGTCGCGGTACTGCTCGAAGTCCTCCGGGTACGACCACGGAACGCCGCCGTCGGCACCGACGCCGCCGGTCCGCGAGACCGCGACGACTGCCTGGATCTCCATACGGTCGTCTGCCCCCAGCCCGGGCGAAAGCCTGGCGATTCGT
>JAHENP010000094.1 GCA_018609965.1 Haloferacaceae archaeon | reverse complement strand
TTCATGTGTAGCTCGCTCTCGTCTTCGGTGGTACTTGAACCCTCCGACCTCGCAATGATCGCCGTCCCGTACGGACGTTTGCGGGTCAGGCGTCGGTGTTCTCGTCGGCTGACGCCGGTTCGTCGTCGGGAGTGAACTCGTCGGGAGCGTGGCCGCTGGGGACGCCCTCGGCGTCTGGCAGCCCGTCCTCGTCGAGTGTCGTCTCCACCACGTCCTCGAACGGGAGAAACTCCGGGCGGTCCTCGTCGGTGAGTCCGCCCTCGCCGATCCCGGCCGCCCGGAGGCGGTCGCGGTACTCCTCGGCGCGGAACCGGTCGGACAGCCGGGCGTTGGCGACGACGAAGAACAACAGGAGGCCGATTCCGAGAAAGAACACCGACAGGACGGGGATCAACAGGTTGGGCACGGTGTCGGGCGACCGGATCGTGTCGGTCAACAGCCACAGCCCCGCGATCCCCAGCCCCGCGAGCACCTGTGTCGCCGCGATCAACTGGATCACGTTGTTGCCGAACTGGCCGGTGCCGGCCTCCACCTCTTCGGGCGAGGGGAGTTCGTACGCCTCCGGGGGGTCGTCCACCTCGTAGGAGTCCATCGAACACAACGCGATTGTCGGCTTCACGTCGCGCAACACCGTCCCTTCCCCCTCGACGCTGCCGTCTGGGTAGACAATCGCCCACCCCTCGTCGGAGTAGGCGACGACCCGGTTGGGGTCTTCGGCCCGCTCTAAGACGGCGAACACCTCCCGGCGGGCGATCCGCCGCCGGAGGTCCTGTTCGACCCGTTCCAACAGCTCCTCGCCAGTGATCCACGTCTCCGGGTCGAACGCCGCCTCCCACTCGCGCGGGCTCATGTCGGCCATGTCCGACGGGGAGAAGTTGTCGAAGTCGTACTTCTCCTCGACCTCCCCGCGGAGCGCCTCCAGATCGACATCCTCGTCTGGGACGGCACGGTCACCGTCCGCCTCGGAGGCGGCACCCTCGGGAGCCTTGTCGGCTGACGCCTCGCGGTCGGCGGCTGCCCGCGCGGCGTCCGAGTCGGTGGCTGTGTCACCGCTCGCGTTGGCCTTGTCGGCGCGCTTACCGCCGCCGTTCGCGGCGCTGTCGCCGCCAGCGGTGGCACCCGGCTGTGGGTCGTCGTTCCCGGCGGTCGCCGACTGGGCGTCGTCGGCCTCCGAGGACTCGGTCATGACTCCTGTTTGCGTCGACACACTCGTTAGCGTGACGGTTGCCGCCGGTCGGCGTCGCGTCCTCACGCTGTCGGTCGAGGGGCGTTCCACGCCGCTTTAGCCGTTGGCCACCGTCCATCCGGGTGATGGTCGCCGACCGAACGATCGCCGTCGTCGCCGCGGTGATGGTCACCGCCAGCTTCCCATTCTACCTCTACGGGGCCTGGATCATGGTTGATCGGGAGACGGACCACGTCACCTGGGAGATTCTCACCCGCCACCTGAAGATGATCTTCCCCGGGCTGGTGTTGACGACGGTACCGGTCGTCACCTGGATGGGGCCGCGACTGCTCGGCCAGCTCAACGGGCTGTCGATGGTCCACGCCTTCTTCGGGCTCCAGGCGTACGCGCTCCTCGGGTTCGGGCTGACGGGGATCGTCCGCATCTTCCAGGTGAAACGCGACAACGATCTCTACGACGTGAGCGACCCCGAGGTGGACCTCAACGACCTCCACGAGAACATGAGCGCGTGGCGCGGCCGCCTTCGGATCGGTGTGTTCGGCTACGTGATCCTCTGGTCGTTGGCGTACGTCGTCGGCGTCTACCGGTTTTTCATCATCTACGCCTGAGTGGTGTGGCCGAAGAGCCAGTTCGACCACCCGGTCACGCCTCCCACGGCTCCCCGCTCGCGAGGTCGACCTCGGCGTCGCCCCGCTCGGAGGGACAGATGTCCGCCAGTTCACACGCTTCACAGTCGGGGTTCCGGGCGGTACACCTCTCGCGGCCGTGTGAGATCAACAGGTGGGTGAGCATCTTCCAGTCGTCCTCGGGGACGATCGGTTGGAGGTCCGTCTCGATGGCCGGCGGACGCTCCGCTTCGGTGATCCCGAGCCGGCGGGTAAGCCGTTGGACGTGTGTGTCGACGACGATCCCCTCGACCACGTCGTGGCCGTGTTGTAAGACGACGTTTGCGGTCTTCCGGCCGACGCCCGGCAGGTCGGTGAGTTCGCTCATCGTGTCCGGCACCTCGCCGTCGTGTTCCGCGACCAGAATCTCCCCCGTCTCGCTGAGGTAGCCGCCCTTGTTGTTGTGGAACGTCACGCCGTAGATCGCCTCCGCGAGTTCCTCGTCGGTGGCGTCGGCGTAGTCTTCGGCGGTCTGGTACGTCTCGAACAGCTCCTGGGTCACCTCGTTGACCCGTTCGTCCGTACACTGTGCCGACAACACCACCGCGACCAACAGCTCCAGCCGGGTGGAGAACTGCAACGAGATCCCGCTGTCGGGGTACGTCTCGTACAGTCTGTCCAGCACCGCCTGCACCTGTGTCTCGCGGTCGGCCAACGCCGTTCCCATACGCGTCGCTGGCTCGGCAACCGCTTCAACGGTTCGGCTCCTACCGGGACGACAACGCACGCCGCCGAACCCGCTCGGGAGCGACGCGTTTTACCACCCGGGCCGAGTGCCGGCGTGTATGTCCACGCCACACACGCTACAGGGGCGCCGCGACAGCTGGGAAGCTGTCGTCGACGACATGGCCGCGACCGCCGCGGAGTACCGCGACGACGGGTTCGAGACGTTGGAACTCCACCCCGGTGACGTGACTCCGCTTCCGACGCCGTCCGCCCTCGCGGGAGACGCGGAGGTCGACCGTGTCGGGCTGGACCTGTTGTTGCCGGGCAACGAGTTCGGCGATCTCCAGGCGGTCGTCGCCGACCACGAGTTCGAGGCGTACGACGCCTACCGCGCCAGCGAGGGGAACGTCGTCTTCGCGGTGATCGCGATGCGGTCCGTCGACGACGGGTTCGTGGTGTTGTTCCCGTTGTACTACGACGCGACGGAGGCGAAGGTGATGCTTGCACACTCGGCCGAGCGTGGGGAACTCCGGACGTTCCTCCGTCCGCTCGACGACTCCGAACGGGTTGTCTTCTCGCAGTCCGAGCCGGACAACCTCCTCCCCGAGACGTTCGACCCGGCCGCCGTCGACGTACCCGACACTCTCGGCGGAGCCGACGGCGACTGAGGCGACCTCACTCGTCGCCGTCACCCGTCTCTGCGGTGGCCTCCTCTGTGTCGTCGCCCGTCTCTGCGGTGTCTTCTCCTGTATCGCCGTCCGTCTCTGCGGTGTCTGCTCCTGTGTCGCCTGTCGTTTCCTCGGCAACGTCCGTGTCTGTGATTTCCGGCACCGACTCCGTTCCAATCACGGGTCCGTCTGTGGTCTCACTCGTGGGACCGTCGTGCGAGCAGGCGGCGTCGAGACACCGGCGGTCGGTGCCGCGGTCGAACACTGGGAGGCCGCAGGCGCAACTGCCGACGATCACACCCGCCGGGATCGAGAACGCCGTCTCACACGCTGGGTAGTCGTCACACCCCAGAAACTGACGCCCACGGTGGTCCTCCACCCGCAACGGGGCGCCACAGTCTGGACAGTCCACCCGGCCGTCGAGCGCCGACGCGACGGCCGCCGCCAACGGCTGACAGTCGCGGTCGAGACACACCCGGAACTGTTCGCCGCGTTCGACCGACAGCTCCGGCAACCCGCACGCCTCACACGTCGCGTCCACCACCTGACCACCCCGCGGGACGGCGTAGCTGGCGGCACAGTCGAGACAGTGTACCTCCCCGCTCGTCGTGACGAGTTCGCCGCCGCAGTGACAGTCGCCGGCCGGCGCGCCGGCGGCGGTGACGACGTGTCGCGTGACGGCCGGCTCCGGGTCGAACCGGACCGTCAGGCGTTCGTCGCCGTCGATGGCGACCAACTCCACCCCGTCGGCCGCGTCCGTGTCTGTCGGCTCGGCGGAGGCTGTCACAGACTGGTCGCCGCTCGTCTCCGGGTCGTCACACGGGGTGATGGGCGTCTCGTCGACCCAGACCTCGCTGGGGCGAGTGAGCCACGCGACGGGCTGGTAGCCGTCCGCGTCGTGGACCAACACCGTGTCGTCGGGTTTGCGGACAGCCACCACCCGCCCGCGGTGGAGTCGTTGGTCCGGCTCCCCGGTGTCGCGGCCGCGGGCCGTGGTGAAGCGTGTGGTACAGTAGCCAGCGTACACATCAAGCGTCTCCGTCACATGGGTGTTGGCCCCGGCACCGGGTATGAACCTTCGCCAGCGGGGAAGTCGTTGGACGCCCGTCGGTAGGAGGGTGCACCGGTGGAGGTTTCTCCGGCCGGCCCCCAGACGACACTAATGGGTGATGATCCACTGACCGTCTGTTTCGACATGGACGGTGTTCTCGTCGATTCGGAGACCCACTGGCACGCCGCCGAACGCGACCGGATCTTCCCGGCTGCCATCGCCGGTGAACAACCCGCGCTCGACGAGGTCACTGGGATGCACTACCGCGAGATCTACCACTATCTCGACGACAACTACGAGGTGACGCTCTCGGAGTCAGCGTTCACTGGGCTGTACGAGGACGCCGCCGAGGAGCTGTACGCCGAGGCGGTCGATCTCCTCCCCGGCGTGCAGGAGACGCTGGCGGCGCTCGACGACCGCGGCGTCCAACGCGCCGTCGTCTCCTCGTCGCCGGTCGCATGGATCGACACCGT
>JAHENP010000093.1 GCA_018609965.1 Haloferacaceae archaeon | reverse complement strand
TGTTCAGAAGGCTTTTCGTCGCCCCACGGGAAGGCCTCGGTAGCATGCCAGCGGACTTCAACTGGGCCATCGGCGGCGAGGCCGGCGATGGCATCGCCTCCACCGGGAAGATCTTCGCGCAAGCGCTCTCCCGGGCGGGGCGACACGTCTTCACGTCGAAGGACTTCGCGTCCAGAATACGAGGGGGGTACACAGCCTACAAGGTGCGAACGAGCACCGAGCAGGTGTCGTCAGTCGTCGACCGGCTCGACGTGCTGATCGCACTGACACCACGGACCGTCGAGGAGAATCTCGACGAACTCCACGAGGGGTCGGTCGTCATCTACGACGGGGAGCGGACGACGATGCAGGATCTGGAGATCCCCGAGGAGATGATCGGCCTGGACGTGCCGCTCAAGTCGCTCGCCGAAGAGGCCGGCGGGGCGATCATGGCCAACGTCGTCGCCCTGGGTGCGGCGTGTGAGGCCACACAGTTCCCCATCGAGAACCTCGACTCCGCGCTGAAGAAACGGTTCGGCGACAAGGGACAGGCGATTGTCGACAACAACAAACAGGCCGCCCGCGAGGGGCAGGCGTACGTCCGCGAGGAGTACGCCGACACGGAGTTCGACTACGATCTGGCGTGTACCGACGAGGACTACGTTCTCCTCAACGGAGACCAGGCGATCGGGATGGGCGCAATCGCGGCCGGCTGTCGGTTCTACGCCGGCTACCCGATCACGCCCGCGACGGACGTGATGGAGTACCTGACCGGACGGATCGAGGAGTTCGGCGGCCACGTCGTCCAGGCGGAAGACGAGCTGTCGGCGATCAACCTCGCGCTCGGGGCCGCCAGAGCCGGCGCGCGGTCGATGACCGCCACCTCGGGGCCGGGGATCGACCTGATGTCCGAGACGTTCGGGCTCGTCGCCACCAGCGAGACGCCGTTGGTGATCTGTGACGTGATGCGCTCGGGGCCGTCGACGGGGATGCCGACGAAACAGGAACAGGGCGACCTGAACATGACCTTGTACGGCGGCCACGGTGAGATTCCGCGGTTCGTCGTCGCGCCCACCACTGTCGCGGAGTGTTTCTGGAAGACGGTGGAGGCGTTCAACCTCGCCGAGAAGTACCAGATCCCGGTGTATCTCGTGGCGGATCTGTCGATGGCGGTCACCGAACGCACCTTCGAGCCGGAGACGTTCGACATGGACGCCGTCGAGGTGGAGCGTGGCAACGTCGTCGACGCCGAGGGCGCGGCCGAGCACGCCACCGACACGGGCCAGTTCAAACCCCACGAGCTGACCGACGACGGGATCAGCCCGCGTGCGTTCCCGGGAACGACCGGCGGCGCACACATGACCACCGGGTTGGAACACGACGAACTCGGTCGCCGGACGGAAGACACCGGGATGCGGGTCGAACAGGTGGACAAACGCGACCGGAAGGTCGACACCGCCCGCGAGCGGGAGTCGTTCGACTACCGGGAGTTTGGCGACCCCGAGGCGGAGACGTTGGTCGTCACCTGGGGGTCCAACGAGGGCGCACTCGTCGAGGCGTTGGAGATCGTCGACGAGCCGTTGCGGGTGGTGACAGTGCCGTACATCTTCCCGCGGCCGGATCTCGCAGCCGAGTTCGACCGCGCAGACGACGTGATCGTCGTGGAGTGTAACGCGACCGGGCAGTTCGCGGACGTGCTCGAACACGACACGCTCCAACGCGTCAAACGCATTAACAAGTACAACGGCGTCCGGTTCAAGGCAGACGAACTCGCCGACCGGATCGAAGAAACGATGGCGGAGCCGGCTCCGACGGCCGGTGACTCCCGCGAGGTGGAGGCAGAATGAGCTCCGACGTTCGATTCACAGACTTCAAATCCGACAAGCAACCGACCTGGTGTCCCGGCTGCGGCGACTTCGGGACGATGAACGGCATGATGAAGGCGCTGGCGGAGACCGGGAACGACCCGGACAACACGTTCGTCGTCGCCGGCATCGGTTGTTCCGGGAAGATCGGCACCTACATGCACAGCTACGCGCTCCACGGCGTCCACGGCCGGGCGCTCCCGGTGGGGACGGGCGTCAAACTCGCCAACCCCGACCTGGAGGTGATGGTCGCCGGCGGTGACGGTGACGGCTACTCCATCGGTGCAGGCCACTTCGTCCACACGGTGCGCCGGAACATCGACATGAGCTACATCGTGATGGACAACCGGATCTACGGGCTGACGAAAGGGCAGGCGTCCCCGACCAGCCGCGAGGACTTCGAGACCTCGACGACACCCGACGGGCCGAAACAACCGCCGGTGAACCCGCTCGCGTTGGCACTCGCCAGCGGCGCGACGTTCATCGCCCAATCGTTCTCCTCGGACGCGCTCCGCCACCAGGAGATCGTCCAGAAGGCGATCGAACACGACGGGTTCGGCTTCGTCAACGTGTTCTCGCCGTGTGTGACGTTCAACGATGTCGACACCTACGACTACTTCCGTGACTCGTTGGTCGACCTGAAGGAAGCGGGTCACGATCCGACGGACCGTGAGGCGGCCAAGGAGAAGGTGCTCGACGCCGACAAGGAGTACATGGGCGTCATCTGGGAAGACGAGGAGAGTGTGCCGTACCACGAGGCCCACGGGGTCGACGAGAACATGGCGGAGATCCCCGACGGCGCGCCCGACGGGGCGACCGACCTGGTGCGGGAGTTCTACTAACCGACCTTTTTCACTCCTTGGGTGCGCGCGGAGCGCGCACCCAAGGAAAAAAGCTCGATTAAAAAGGGCCGCTCCGTTCGGGCCTGCGGCCCTCACTCCGCGGTTCTCGACGCTGGTGCCGACCGCTCCGCACGACGCCGTCTCCGCACCGCCTCTGCACCGCGGCCTCGAACCTCCCCAGCCTCCTCGCTCGTTCCCTCCGGTCACTCGCTCGTCCCTCGCGCGCACGCTCCCACGAGGGGAGCGTGGCGCGCCTCCACAACGCGGGTCAGCTGTTGGGTGTCTCGGATGTGTCGATCCCGTCGACGAGCGCGTCCAGTCGGTCGCGTGCTTCGTCGTCGGCTGGTTGGTGTGGTGAGCGGACCTCTCCAGCGGGTGCGCCACGCTGTCGCATCGCGTACTTCAGTCCAGCGACGCCGTGGCCGGCGGTGACGGCGTGGTTCAACTCGACGAGGTCTGCCGCGGCGGCGCGTGCGGCTGCTGGGTCGTCTGTGTGGGTGTCGAAGACGCTGGTTGCGTGTTGGGGGGCAATGTTGGCGAGAGCGAGCACACCACCTGTGGCGCCCGCGTCGAGTGCCTGTGCGAGTACGCTCCCGCTGCCGATCATCGGGTCGAACCCTTCGTCTGCGGTCCGTCGACAGATACGGACGAACGCACCGATGTCGCCGCTGGAGTCTTTCACCCCGGCGATGTTCGGATGGGTTGCCAGTTCCGCGACCGTTTCGGGGGTGAGTCGGACACCAGCGTACTTCGGCACGGAGTAGAGGTACACCGGGATCTCGGCGGCGTCGGCGACCGCGCGGTAGTAGTCTGCCAACGACGCCTGGTCGTGGTCGTAGTAGAACGGCGTGACAATCAGGGCGGCGTCTGCGCCTGCAGCGGTCGCCCGAGCGGTCGCGTCGACTGTCTCCCGGAGTCCGGGGTGGCCCGTCCCGGCCAACACCGGGACACTCGCCGCGTCGACGACCGTCTCGATCACCCGTGCGCGCTCGTCGGCGGTCAACAGCTCCGCCTCGCTGTTGGAGCCACACGGGACGAGAAAGTCGACCCCGCGTGACTCGACCCACACGACAAGTTCCCGGAGGCGCTCGATACACACGTCGCCGTCGTCGTCGAACGGCGTCACCAACGGCGGCCCGATTCCGTCCATGGGTCGGGCTGTGGCGCTCGCGACAAGAACGTTATCCACCTGGCGGTCTCACGCGTCCCACGCGGCCGGCGGTGTCGACAGCCG
>JAHENP010000092.1 GCA_018609965.1 Haloferacaceae archaeon | reverse complement strand
CGGTGCTCGAACTCGGTCCCGGGGAGAAACGGAACGTGACGGTCGCGTTGTCACCCGAGTCGACCGGCCAGAAGTTCGGCCGGCTCCGGCTGTTCACCACCGACCCGCGCACCTCGCAGTTGGGCACGTTCCTGTCGAACACGGAGACGGTGATCGAGGTGGACACGAGCACGGACACCGAGACGGGTAACGCGAGCGCGAACATCTCCGTCCAGAACCCGCCGGAGAACACGACGCTGCCGGCGAACGTCTCGAACCCCGAGACGCTCCAGGAGAACGTCGGTATCGAGAACCTGAACGTCTCCGTGGGCGATCCGGGGAACTTCTCCGTCGAGCTGTCGCAGGCTGACCAGCCGCCGTCGAACGCGCCGAACTTCTCGGCGCCCGACGGCAGAAACGTCGCGCCGGTGAAGTACGTCCGCGTCAACGAGACGCTGGCGGACGGCGACGTGAGGAACGCCACCTTCCGGCTCCGGGTGAGCAAGGTGCAGGTGAACGAGAGCGGCACCGCACCCGAGGAGATCTCGTTGTACCGGTTCGTCGACGACGAGTGGGTGGAGCTGAACAGGACGTTGGTCGACGAGACGACCACCCACTACGTGTACAGCGTGGCGACGCCCGGCTTCTCGGACTTCGCGGCCGGCGCGAAGAAACCGGAGTTCGAGATCACGGAGGCCAACATCCCGCCGGCGGACGTGAGCGCGGTCGCGATCCGGGTCGGCGACGAGGTGGACATCCTCGTCCGGATCACCAACGAGGAGGGGGCCGCAGACGGGACGTTCACGACGAAACTCCTGCTCGACGGTGAGGAGGTCGACAGCCGAGACGTGACCGTCGCCGCGGGCGGCACCCGCCAGATCAGGTTCGTCCGGCAGTTCGAGGGTGCAGGCGAGTTTGAGGTGCTCGTCAACGATGTCTCCGCCGGCACGGTCGAGGTGTCGGCCCGGTCCTCGAACAACGGCGGTGGCGGCGACGACGACCAGTCGGCGTCGTTGTCGGTGGCGGAGTCGACGATCAGCTCTGAACGGATCGCGACGGGTGAGCCGGTGACGTTCGCCGTCACGGTGGAGAACCCCTCTGACGACCACAAGACGTTCTCCGCGCCGCTGACGGTCGCGGGCGTAGAACTACGAGACCGGATCGTCTCCGTCTCCCCAGGAGCGACGACGATCAACTACACCCAGTCGTTCGACCGTCCCGGCACGTACGACGTGTCGATCCGCGACGAGTTCGTTGGAACCGTCACCGTGGTCGAACAGACGACGGAGACGGCGACACAGGCGTCGACAGCGACGCAGACGCTGACGGAGACACGGACGCCCGGTGAGACGCCCAACGAGACAGCACAGACGCCCGGCGAGACAGTGACGGCGACGGGCGAGCCGAACGTGACGGTCGCGCAGGCGCTCGTGGAGTCGGAGACAGTGCCACCCGGGACGCTCGTCACCGTCACCGCGGTCGTCGAGAACGTCGGCAGCGCGGCCGGGAGTCGGACGGTGCCGTTGATCGTCAACGGTGTGACCGTCTCGGAGACGAGCGTGGAGTTGGCGCCCGGCGAGAGCCAACGACTCACCTTCGAGCGCCGGCTCCAGAACCCCGGCACGGTGACCGTGGCGGTCGGGGGGGCGACCGCCGGCCAGCTGACGGTCGAAACGGAGACGGCAACGCGGACGGCCAGCCCGACGACCACCGACAGCTCCTTCCCCGGTCTCGGGCCGCTCGTCGCCGCGCTGGCGGTGCTCGTCGCCGCGCTGTTGGCGCGCCGGCGGGAGTGAGTGGCACACCACCTCACGCCGTCGAACCACTCTTCTGCCGGCGGTGTCTGGTGAACGGCGATGGCAGACGAACGGTCGGTTATGGAGTCGTACGACGGGTTGGCGTCGGTGTACGCCGCCCAGCGCTCGGCGAGTGACGACGAGGCGACGGCACTGGCGTCGTTTCTCTCCGCGCTCGGGTCGTCACCGCGGGTGCTCGACGCCGGCTGTGGACAGGGCGACCCCGTGTTGGGTCGGCTCGCGGCCGCGGGGTCGGCCGTGGGGCTGGACTTCTCTCGGTCGCAGTTGGCGCTCGCGGCCGAGCGAGTCCCCGCGGCGCCGACGGTCCACGGCGAGATCGGCCACCTCCCGTTCCGCAAAGCGACCTTCGACGGCGTGACCGCGTTCCACTCACTGATTCACGTTCCGAACGAGCGCGACGAAGCGGTGCTCGACGGGTTCGCACGCGTGCTCCGGCCGGGCGGGCGACTCCTGCTCACGGAGGGGGTCGGCGAGTGGGTCGGCTCGAACCCCGACTGGCTCGACAGCGGTGTCGGGATGGAGTGGGAGATCGCGGGCGTCGAGACGCGCCGCCGCCAACTCCGCGCGGCTGGGTTCACGGTCGTCGACGACTGGGACGTCGGCGAAGCGGGTGACGAGGAACGCTGGGTGGTGCTCCACGCGCGACTCGGGGAGTGACAGGAAACAGACGCGCAAAAAAGAGAGCGTGGAGCGACGAGCCGCGGGGTCAGTCCGCGGCTTCGGGAGCGGGAGACTGCGGCGCAGGCGGGGTCTCGACGGCGGTGAACAACAGCGACGAGAGCGTGTCGAGCACCTCGTCACGCTCTGCCGCGGTCAGGGCGTACTCCTCGGTGGGAACGCCGGTCGCCAGCGCACGCGAGTCTGGCACCTCGTCTTCGGGGACGACGGTGGCTTCCTCCAGATCGGCCATCGCCTCCGCGACGGCGGTGACGAGCGCCAGCGTCTGCTCGGGGTCGCCGCGGTCGTGTCTGTCGAGGGTGGCCTGCGTCTCGACACAGTGGGTGACGAGTTCCCTGATCCGGGTGTCCGGAAGTTGGGTGTCACGCAACTGGTCGATGGACGCCCCGTACTCCGACTGCAGCTGCTGGGGGAGATTCGATGTCGATTCGTCGGCCTCGGTCGCGCCGTCACGCTTTTGTGACGGAGAATCGTTCGAACACATGTCGTGGATTCCGTTAAGCCGGGTCACGACACGCAGGGTGAGGGAAGGACCAGTTCCCTCGCCACTTTGCCGCGTGGCAACTCCCACGTGTCGTACTTTTGCGTGGGTGCTGTTGGGATTTATAGGTTACTGTTTCATAGATAGGTACCCCGGTTTGTAGAAACGGAGCGGGATCGTGTGGCGGGGTCGTCAGTCGCTGCCGACGCTCTCCTCGACGATCTCGATCTCCTCGTCGGTGAGGTCGTACAGGTCGTAGACGATCTCGTCGATCAGTTCGTCCGTGCGTTGGATCTTCGCGTCGAGTTCGTCGGCGCGTTCCTTCGCGCGGCGGTAGGAGT
>JAHENP010000091.1 GCA_018609965.1 Haloferacaceae archaeon | reverse complement strand
GGCTCACAACGGTCGCTGGGTGACGTGCTCATCCCGTTGGCTGTCGGCGCGTTGTTGTTGGTCGGCGGACTGGCGGCGCCGGTTGCGCTCGGCTTCCTGGAGGTGATGATCTGATGCGGCCGGCAGTCGGGAACGCGTTACGACTGGTCGCGGTCGTTCTGTTGGCCGGCGGGGTGGGTGCGAGTGTGTTGCTTGCGACCGGGTCCGACATCGGCATCGGGCTGGCGGGGGTCGGCGTACCCTTGGTGGTCGCGGTCGGGATCGCGGTGTACGTCCAGATGACGATCAACCAGAACGCGACAACGCCTGGGGAGTTTGTCCACGACCGCGCGCGGAGCGCGGCGACGACATTCCGCGACGAGGTGACGACGTACAACCGCCGGCGTGGCCACCACCCGGCGTGGGAGACGCGCCGGCTCGACACCCAGGTCGACCAGCTCGTCGACGACTTCGCGGCCGCTGGCGTCACCGTGTCGCCCGACGACGGAACGTTCGAGATCGACGACCCCAGTAACCCCCGCGAGTTCGACTCGTTGGAGGAGGCCGTCTCCGAGTTTGCTCGCCAGCGCGACGCCTCTTTCGAGGAGTTCGTCGAGACGGAGATCCGGCGTGCAGACGACGCTCTCGGCCGGCTCGCGCCGGACGTGCTCCCGGCCTCGGACATCGACTCCGTCCCCCCGTCGGCGACGCCGTCGGACCCGGACGACGCTGCGGCGACGCTGTCGGAGGCGCGTGAGACCGGCAGAGCGACCGTCGAACGGGCGGCCAACCAGGTCGCGGAGACGATCCAACAGTACGACGGCGACCCGGCGACGATCAGAGAGTCGTTAGATCGGGCGGAGTCGGCCGCTGCCGACGGCCAGATCGAGACGGCAGTCGAGGCGATCGAGCAGGCGACCAGCACAGCCGAGGCGGCCGTCGGGGAAGCCTTCGACGACCGCCGCGAGACCGTCGAGGCGCTCGTCGAGACGGTCGATCAGAGTGTAGTCGAGACCTACGTCGACCGCAAGCACGTCGAGGCCGTCAGCGAGATCGGCGATGAGATCGGCGACATCGACACCGCGATGGACCAGTCGGCGCTGGCAGACGCCGAACGTCGGCTCCGGAAACACTGTCGGGCGACGGTCGAGCAGCTTCAGGCCGATCTGGACGCCAACATCGAGACGATCCAACGAGCGGACATCCCGGTCGGTTTCTACACCGTTCCTGCCGCCGCGGGACGCGACTACGCCGGACAGCTTCGGAGCGCCGAGGATCTGTCGGTGTTCCGAACGACGTGGGTCGACGCGGTCGGCGCACTGACCGACGCCGTCGAGACGGCGACGGAGAAGGCGAGCGTCGCAGACTCGTACGGAATGGTCGAAGACGAGATCGACGAGACCCTCCGGACGACCGGGCGCGTCGAGGGGTCGAGTCTCCGGGTCGCGAGCCCGGAGCAGTTTATGCAGCTGTACGCCGACGCCAACCCCGAAGTGGAGTACGATCCAAGCGGGCCGACGTTGTCGGCACCGGGCGGGAGCGAGACGTACACGCTGACGGTGACAGCCCGGCTCGCCGACAACGACGGCTCACAGTACGAGTTCCAGCTCGACGTGGACGGGGAGTCGGACCACCGGACTGCGCGGGCGACCGACTACGTTGCCACGCGGGAATCGTTCGAACGGCTCTCGTACGGGGAGTACGAGGTGACAGCGACCGTCGACGACGGGTCGTTCCCGACCGTCTCCGAGACCGTCCGGGTCACCGCCGACAGGGAGGTTGAACTGACCGTCGAACGCCAGTCGGTCGCACAGCGAGTGTGTGGCCGGGACCGCGATGCGGTGCGGGAACAGATCCCGACGGTCGCGGGCGAACTCGAACGGACGTTCGACCGGGAGAGCCACCTCGCTCCCGAGATGGAGTTCCCAATCACCGACGAGTACGTTCCGTGTCTGCTCGCGTTGTGGGCCGAGGAGGCGGGACACGACGCCAGGCTCGACGACGGGCGTGTGTTGGTGTACGACCACGACGAACTGGTCGAACGGGTCGAACACGCCGTCCGGCAGTCCGTCGTCGACGGCGGGGAGACGCTGACGTTCGAGACGATCCGAAGCCGGTATCTCTCCGTCCCGCTTTCCGACGGGTTGTTGGAGACGGTCATCAGAGGAACCGGGCTGGACGTGACCGTGGAGGAAAAAGAGGTGCAGCCGACGTGAGTTGGACCTGGGCCGAGCGGTCGGTGCGGTGTGAGTCGGCGACAGAGGTGGTCGACGTGACGCGAAATAGGACAACACTGAGGGGCGCCCGTCGCGTGGAGGACAGTAACTGATGGCACAAGCAGACACGTTCACACGCTGGGGGGTCGTCGCAGCCGGCGAGGGCGGCAACCGGGTCGCCGCAGAGCTGTTGGCACGCGAGGACAACCCCGGCATCGGCGAGCGGGTGTTGTTGTTGAACACGAACCGCGCGGACATCCGGAACACAATCGAACAGGGCGACGTCGACGAGGATCTCGACGAGTACGTCCGCGTGTTCGGCGACAAACGCGGCGTCGGCAACGACTTCATGGCGGGTGAGCGTCAGACGGAAGGCGACATCGACGAGATCGCGGACGATGTCGACGACCGGATGATCAGCGCAGACGCACAGCTGTTCGTGACGACGCTCGGCGGCGGAACGGGGAACGGATCGGTGCCGTATCTGTTGCGGGAGTTCGACGAGCAGACGGCGATCGACTCCGTCGACTACGGCCCGTGGATCGACGACGCCGTCCGGATCACGGTCGGGATCTGGCCGTACTACAACGAGCCGGCACAACGGCAGTTCAACGCCCGGTTGGGTCTGTCGCGGCTGCTCCGGCGGGACGACGGCGGGCAGAACGCCGACATGACACTGCTTGCGGGCAACTCCCACATCGACCAGAGCGACGGCCGCCGCGACAGCTACGACCGGGTGAACGAGCGGATCGTCGAGGCGTTGGACCTGATGATCGGCGCAGGCCGGCAGTCACAGAGCGTTATCGACGTGGAAGACTACGTCGCGAAGCCCTCTGCCGTCGGGGCGTACCACTTCACGCCGGCGGTGGCGACGGAACTCAACGGGAAGATGCTGGACTACGAGCTGATGTTCGACAAGGCGGCGGACAACGCGTTCGTCCCGATGGACCCGTCAACGTCGCGTGCGGCGTTCGCGATTGTCCGCGCGCCCGAGCGGATGATCGAACGCGACGAGGTGACTGCCAACGAGATCGACCGGGCGTTCGACGCCTGGAAACGGGAGAAAGGGATCGCGGGTGCCGTCGGGATGACGACCGTGACCCCGACGGACCGCCGCGGCAGCGACGTGGACGTGTTGTTGTTGCTGGGCGGATTCGATCTCAACCCGTTGCTCGACCACTCGGCGGACAGCTACGAGGCACACAAACAGAACCTAGAGGCCGCCCGCCAACTCGGGAGCGGGTCGACAATCCCACAACGGAAACTCGACACGTTGGAGCGCAACCTCGAGGAGTACGTCGATGCGAACGCGAGGTGACGACTGGTGAGGAACACGCACAGCACCGCCGGTCGACTGTTCGCCGCG
>JAHENP010000090.1 GCA_018609965.1 Haloferacaceae archaeon | reverse complement strand
CTCCGCGGACGGCTACCGCGTGACCGACGCGGACGGCGACCCCGTGGAGAAGTCGTCGACGACCGTCGACTGGGACGCCGAACAGACCGGGAAAGGGGGGTACGACCACTACATGCTCAAGGAGATCCACGAACAGCCGACGGCGCTCCGGCAGAGCCTGAGTGGGCGGACCGATCCGCTGGCGGGCCGTGTGACGCTCGAAGAGGTCGAGGGGCTGACGCGGCCGGCCCGTGTCCAGTTCGTGGCCGCGGGCACCTCGTATCACGCCGGGCTGTACGGCGCGGAGCTGTTGCGGCGGGCGGGTGTGCCGGCCTCGGCGTATCTCTCCAGCGAGTACGCCACCTCGCCCGCGCCGGTGTCGCCGGACACGCTCGTCGTCGGCGTGACACAGAGCGGGGAGACGGCCGACACGCTGTCGGCGCTGCGGGCCGCGCGTGACCGCGGCGCGGAGACGCTCGCGTTGACGAACGTCGTCGGCTCGACTGCGGCTCGGGAGTGTGCCCACGCGCTGTACATCCGCGCCGGCCCGGAGATCGGCGTCGCGGCGACGAAGACGTTCTCCTCACAGCTGGTGACGCTGAACCTCCTCGTCGAACACCTCACCGGCCAGGACGCCGGGACGCGAGCGCTGATCCCGGCGTTGCGCGACCTGCCGGACGACCTCCAGTCGGTGTTGGACCACGAGGGGGTGACGAGTGTTGTCGACGACTACCTCGGGAAGGAGTCGTTCTTCTTCGTCGGCCGCGGGCTCCACCACCCCGTGGCGTTGGAGGGGGCGCTGAAGTTCAAGGAGATCACCTACGAACACGCCGAGGGGTTCGCCGCGGGCGAGCTGAAACACGGGACGCTGGCGTTGGTGACCGAAGAGACCCCGGTGTTCGCGGTCGTGACCGGCGACGACGAACGCGCGCGGAAGACAATCGGGAACGTGAAGGAGGTGCAGGCGCGCGGTGCGCCGGTGGTGGCCGTGACGGACGGTGTGTCGGAGGTAGAACGGTACGCCGACCGGGTGTTGCGGGTGCCCGAAACACACGAGCGGATGTCGCCGGTGTTGGCGAACGTGCAGTTGCAGTTGGTGGCGTACCACATGGCCGACCGGCTGCATCGATCGATCGACAAGCCGCGGAACCTGGCGAAGAGCGTGACGGTTGAGTGACCCACGTGGAACGGAGCAGTCTGTGAGGGGCACTGATTGACGCTCGTGCCGGTCGGTGACGCCGTCTCATGAGGCGATTACTTGTTGGTCAGGACACGCTCTCCCGGGAGTGTCGTCTGATCCGTCTTGAGGACGACACCGGCGTTAAGACTCGTCTGGATGCCCGTCTTCACCCCGTCCCCGCACACAACACCGTACTTGCGGCGGGCGGTCGAGACGCTTTCACCCTTCACGATGGTCTGGACATCTTTCCCGTCGTGGCGGAGATTTGCGACTGTGGTGCCAGCACCGAAGTTCACGTTGCGACCGAGTACACTGTCACCGACGTACGAGAGGTGGCCGACAGTGGCCCCCTGCATCAGAACGCTGTTCTTCACCTCAACGGCATGACCGACTCTGACATCTGACCCGATTAGAGTTGCCCCGCGGATATAAGCGTTCGGACCGATCTCCGCGTCAGCCCGGATCAGTACCGGTCCCTCAACCACGACGCCACTGTCCACGTGGGCGCCTGTCTCAACGACTACGTTACCACGGAGTTCTGCGTCCACATGGACATCTCCGTCGATCTGCCGTTCGAGGTCGGCGAGTTGCCACTCGTTGGCGACCAGCAGTTCCCACGGCCTGCCAACGTCGAGCCACCGCTCGAACGACACCGCCCGCACCGTCATCATATCGCACGCGTGCGCGAGTACGTCCGTGAGTTCTGCCTCACCGCGCTCGCTCTCTCCGACGTCAAGCCACTCGCGTGCCGCTGCCGGGAACACGTACGCGCCGATGTTGACCAAGTTCGACGGCGGGTCCGCTGGCTTCTCCGTCACGCCCGTGACCCGTGGGAGCCCACCTGCGGCCGTCTCGCCGCCCGAGTCGGCCGCATCGTCGTGTGACTCGTCGGAGTCGTCCGCGAGGTGGAGCACGCCGTATGCTGAAGGGTTCTCAACGCGGAACGAGCCGACCGCCGGCCCGGTATCGTACAGCGTCGTCAGCGACGCGTGGTCGTACAACGCGTCCCCGTTGAGCACGACGAACGGCTCGTTATTTAACTGGTCGGCCGCGGCCCGAACCGCGTCGGCGGTGCCACGTTGTCGTTCTTGCACGGCGTACGTGACGGGCACACCGGCGAACTCGTCGCCGAAGTGCTCGCGGACGGCCGCGGCCTCGTACCCGACGACAAGCACCAGGCGTGTAGCGCCAGCCGCGACAGCGGCGTGGGCGGTGTGTGCCGCCAGCGGCTCGCCAGCGACCGGGAGCATCGGCTTCGGGCGACAGTCCGTGAGCGGTCGCATCCGTGTTCCCTGTCCGGCTGCGAGGAGTACCGTTTGCACGTCCCTGGCGACGACCGACAGGAGCAAAGTCGTTGTGACTCGGAGTAGATACGGTCGGCTGCTCCGTGCGACCCACGGCGAGCGGCCACACCGGCAATGCGCGTCGCGAGCCGTACAGGTTCAACCGTGGCCGCCTCCCTCGGTGGGACGACGGGTGTACCGGACACACCTCGTCGCGGTAGTCGCTGATATCGTCCAGGGTATCTTCGAATGGCTACCGATCTCCAGCGAGGGGAACGTCGCGCTGGTGCTGCTCAGCCGGTCGCTCGGGAAAACGGTCGCGTTTGCACTGTTCCTCCACGTCGGTACCGCCGGGTCCACAGCGGTGTACTACCGGACGCGACTCAGCGAGTTGCTGTGGGCACCGCCGCGGTGGCGGCCGTGGCGCGACGACCACCGTGTGTCCTCAGACGGTAGAGAGACTCGGGTATTGCTCGGCAGTAGTGGCACGCGTGCGGGACAGGTGAGGGCGCGAGCACACCGACCGGCGGAGGGAGCACACCTGCCACGAGCGTCACTGGTGAGGAGATACACCACACGCGGACGTTCTTCGTGGTTGCGACACTCGCGTCCGGTGTCGTTGGGATCATCACCTACGAGACGCTCGCGGGACTTGTCTCGGAAATCGGTGGGGGTACCTTCGTCGTCGTCGGAGTGTTGTTAGAACGCACCGGCCGCGACCAGCAACACTCCGACGAGCGAGCGGGAGAGACGAAAACGACACCGACGCCTGGTTGACGCGGTGGTGGTCGGGCTTGTGTAGGGACTGGCGATCTTCCCCGGCGTCTCGCCGTCCGGCAGGAACACCGGGCTGCCGTTGCTGCGCGGTTACGAAGAGTCGCGCTGCTTCGAGTTGTCGATTCCAGGGGCGTTGGGGCCCGACGCTTTGATATTCCTCAATACCGGGCTGGTGGTCACAGTTGAGCCGGCGGTCGCGGCACTCGTCGTCGCGGTGGCTAGACGACGACTTCGGTAAACCGCCCGTCGTTCTTGATCATGAGGACGATCCCTGAGACGGTGACAAGCGCAAGTGCGACCGCGATGGCCAGGACGAGGCTCGCATGCCGTTCGCGTCTCTCTCTCCGACGGCAGCCGCTCAATTGCGACATGCGTCGCGGTTATCCCGCTGACGGTAACCACCGGGGCGGTTGCCGTCGCTGCAGTGTACTTGGCCGAGCCGATTGGGAGGGCGACACTGACGACGACGGCCACTACACTCACCGATGTGGTAGCCAAGAGCCGCATCGCCGGGCGGTCAAGTGAGTCCGACTCGCCGACCGTCTCCACCGGGAGGCGGGAAACAGAACAGCGGGTAGCCCGCACCGAACAGCACCAGTCCGAACGCGACGGCGAGCGATATCCGACCACGGCGAGCAGCCGGGGGAGTGCCACGCGAGGGTCCGAGCGCGTCACGACACTTTTGACCGTATACAAATCACAGAGCCTCCCTCAATATCTGCCCCATACATCGCAACACTATTTAAATGGCGCCCACATACGCCAGCAGGGGTGCTGGACGCTTTGGATCACCCATGACAAGTCACGTGACGGACAGGGCGGGGCCGCAACGGAAGCTCAAGGATCGATCGGTGGCAGTCGGGGTTGTCGCCCGTCCAGAGACGGCGGACGCCGTCGCTCGGACTGTCCTCCGGGCGACACACCTAGGGTACCCCGTACTCGTCACCCACGCCGGAACGCCGGAGCTGGACGTACTGGAGTACGCACGCCAGCTCGACGTCGAGGTCGTGGACCCGATAGACGATGTGACAAACACACCGGGCCTCCGCGACCAACTCGCAGCGAGTGCGCGGGCGTGGTCACACGCCGGACTGGTCTTTCAGACGGACCCAACCCGTAAGATCGCCTACGAGGAGACACTCGTGCGGCTTCAGGACGGCGAGTACGTCGTCGACGCCGTTCCGGCGGAGCGGGCCGACGGCGAAGCCGAGGTGGTAGTCGGCATCCCGGCGTACAACGAGGCTAACTCCATCCGCGAGGTCGTCACGGAGACGCTGCCGTACGCCGACGCCGTCGTCGTCGCCGACGACGGGAGTGACGACGACACCGCACGGGTCGCCCGTGAGGCGGGGGCGACGGTGGTCGAACACGACCGCAACCGCGGGTACGGCGCGGCGCTCCGCACGCTGTTCGAGGCGGCCGACGACCGCGACACAGATCACTTCCTGATCCTCGACGCGGACGGGCAACACGACCCCGCCGACGTGCCGCGGCTCGTGGAGACCCAGCGGGAGACGGAGGCGGAGATCGTCACCGGGAGCCGATTCACCGACGGCGCGGAGACGGACGTGCCGGCGTACCGGCGGCTGGGGCTGTTCGTGGTCGGAATCCTCACCAACCTCAGTCTGGGGGCGCTGCACCCCTCCTCGTGGATCTACGACACCCAGTGTGGCTTCCGCTGTTACAACCAGCGGGCCGTGGACACCCTCGTCGCGGACGACACCATCGGCACCGACATGGGCGCGAGCACGGACATCCTCCATCACGCCAACAGACACGGCTACACCGTCGAGGAGGTCGGGACCACCGTCCGGTATGACCTCGACGAGACGAGCGAGTACCACCCGGTCCAGCACGGGCTGACGCTGATCGGGAACCTCATCAGGACCATCGAGGCGGAACACCCCATCGCCAGCACCGGCGTCCCGGGAGTCGCGCTCGTGTTGGTGGGGTTGTTTTTTGCCTACCGGACGACCGTGTTGTACACGACGAACGGCGTCTTCCCGCCGGGGCATGCGCTGACGGCGATGTTCTTCTTCCTGATTGGGACCTACGCCTGCTTCACGGCGATCATCCTCCACTCGCTGGTGCGCGTCAGGAGGGAACCGTGAGCGACACCACCGTCCTCGTGGTGCTCGGCACTCGCCCGGAGATTGTCAAACTCGCGCCGGTGGTGCGGGCGCTCCGTGGCCACGATGTGTCGTTCTCGCTGGTCCACACGGGTCAACACTACTCCGAGCAGCTGAACGAGGTATTCTTCCGCCAACTCGACCTCCCGACGCCGGATCGAAACCTCGCGGTCGGCTCTGACTCCCACGGCGCGCAGACGGGGGCGATCCTCGCGGGCGTCGAGACAGCCATCGACAACCTCAACCCGGCGACGGTGTTAGTACAAGGGGACACCAACAGCGTCCTCGCCGGGGCGCTAGCGGCCGCGAAGCTGGACACGACGCTGGGCCATATCGAGGCGGGGCTCCGGAGCTTCGATCGCTCGATGCCCGAGGAGATCAACCGGATTGTCGCCGACCACGTCGCCGACGAGTTGTTCGCCCCGACGGATCACGCCGCCGACCAACTCCAGACGGAGGGGATTCCCAAGGAGCGGATCGCCGTCACCGGCAACACCGTGGTGGACGCCGTCGAGCAGCACCGTGAGATCGCGGCCGAGAAGAGCACGGTCCACGCCGACCTCGGCGTGACTGCGGGGTCGTACGTTCTGCTGACGGCACACCGGGCGGAGAACGTCGACGAGGTGGACCGGCTGGCGGGGCTGCTCGACGGTGCCGACCGCGTCGCCCGCCGGTTCGACGGCCCCGTGATCTACCCGATCCACCCGCGGGCACGGGAGCAGTTGGACGCCGCGTCGCTGACCCCACCGGAGACGATCCGGCTCGTCGAGCCGCTGGACTACCTCGACTTCCTCCGGTTGCAGGCGGGGGCGCAGCTGATCCTGACGGACTCCGGCGGCGTTCAGGAGGAGGCGTGTACGCTGGGCGTGCCGTGCGTGACACTGCGGGACAACACCGAGCGACCGGAGACGGTCTCGGTCGGCGCGAACGTCCTCGCAGGCGTCGAGCCTGACCGGATCGTCGCCGCTGCCGTGAAGATGGCCGACGCCCCGACGGACTGGGAGAACCCGTTCGGCGACGGGCGGGCCGGCGAGCGCATCGTCGAGACGTTCGTCTCCGACGTGAACGGGTGAGTGTGGTCGGCCTAGCGACTCTGTGGTGAATACCCGTGATCGAGAGCCGCAATATTCATAATTTTGTATAATTTTAATATAATTTTTGTTTTATTTTAACTATTAATATAAAAATATAATAACATATTTAGATTCGGGTTACATACTCAACAGCTTACCCGAAAAATTCGGTGCAGGTTCCCAATTGTTATCGGCGTGCCCTTGTAGATGAGAGACGATGGCAGAAGTTCTCGTCACCGGCGGTGCGGGCTTCATCGGTAAGAACCTCACACAGGAACTCCGCGGACGTGGCCACAACGTGTGGACGGCGGACGTGGCGTTCTCCAGCGACGAGCGTCACTACCGGGTGGACGTGGGCGAGTACCGACAGCTGGAGGAGGTGATCGCTGACCACGACTTCGAGTACGTCTACCATGCTGCCGCCGAGTACGGGCGCTGGAACGGTGAGGACCACTACGAAAACCTCTGGCGGGCTAACGCCGTCGGCACGAAGAACGTCCTTAGGCTCCAACACGAGTACGGGTTCCGGCTGGTACAGTTCAGCAGCGCGGAGGTGTACGGTGACCACGCGGGGGAACTGTACGAGGAACTCACCGAGGAGGCGTCGATCCACCTGCTGAACGATTACGCCATCTCGAAGCGGGCAAACGAGATGCAAGTGAAGAACGCCGCCGAGGAGTTCGGCACGGAGTCGGTGATCGTCCGCCCAGTGAACTGTTACGGACCGCACAAGGCATACCACGAATACCGCGGTGTCGTCCCCATCTTCGTGTGGCACGCGCTCCACGACGAGCCGTACACGGTGTACCAGGGGCACAAGCGTATCTTCGACTATGTAGACGACACGGTGGAGACATTGGCGAACATCGTGGACGAGTTCCACCCCGGCGAGACGTACAACATCGGTGGCAACCCAGAGTGGGAGATCTCGATCACGGAGCTGTCGGACATCATCCTCGGCTACCTCGACAAGGACGACTCGATAGTGACCTACGAGGACCCCGAACCGATGACGACCGAGGTGAAGCGGATCAACAGCAGCAAAGCCCGCGACCACCTTGACCACGACCCGTCCGTCCCACCCGAAGAGGGCCTGGCCCGCACCATCGACTGGTACCGCGACCACTACGACCTCTGAGCCAGACGCCACGACCGACGGCTCCCCTGGCGGACACACGACGCGAACGTCGACCTACCCGCGACCAGCAACCTCTCGCGACGGCCGTCTCCGGCCGGCCGTACGGGAAGTGGGTAGCTTTTTTGTACTCCGACCGTAGACCTCGGACATGGATTCACTTGACTCCGAGTTCACCGGGGCGACCGTGGCGATCACGGGTGGGGCGGGTGCCATCGGCAGTAACCTCGTCGAGCGGCTGCTCACGTACGACCCCGAGGAGGTCGTGATCCTCGACGATCTCTCGTCAGGGTACCGCTGGTTGCTCCCGGAGGACGAGCAGGTGACGCTGATCGAGGGGAGCGTCCTCGACGAGGAGAAGCTGAAACGGCTGTTCAAACACGACCCGGCGTACGTGTTCCACCTCGCGGCCCACTTCGCCAACAAGAACTCAGTGGACCACCCAGAAACGGACCTACTCGTCAACGGACAGGGCACGCTGAAGACGCTCCAGTACGCCCATCTCACCGGCGTCGAGCGGTTCGTATACGCCTCCTCCGGCTGTGGCATCTACGGCGGGGACGCGGAGATTCCCTACGAGGAGGACGACTTCACGATCCGCCACGACACGCCGTACCAGGTGACGAAACAGCTTGGCGAGATGTACACCTACTACTTCCACCAACTGTACGACCTCCCGATCGCCAACGCGCGGTTTTTCAACTCCTTCGGGCCGGGCGAGGTGCCCGGGAAGTACCGGAACGTGATCCCGAACTTCTTCTACTGGGCGAAGCAGGGGGAGACGCTCCCGATCACCGGCGACGGGACGGAGACCCGCGACTGGACGTACGTCGGCGACATCGTGGACGGGCTAGTGCGGATGGCGGTCGTCGAGGAGGCCGTCGGCGAGCCGTTCAACCTCGCCACCGGCGGCGACACGCAGGTGATCGAGATGGCCGAGGCGATCAGCGACCGCGTCGAGACGGACGCCGGCGTCGAGTACGTCGGCCGTCGGAAGTGGGACAACAAGGCGCGGATCGTCGGCTCCATCGAGAAGTCGCGGCGCGTGCTGGGGTACGAGCCGGAGACGGGCTTCGAGGAGGGACTCGACGAGGTCCACGATTGGTTCGAGGACAACTGGGACCGCATCCGCAACTGCGCCGAGTTCTGAGGTGGCGCTTCCGCCGTCTGTACGCCGCAGTCCGACGTGTCGGCCGTTCATGATCGGACCGACGTACATTTATATCACTGGAGAAATTGACACTCAAGGATGGCAAAGCGAGCGATGGTCACCGGCGGATCGGGATTCATCGGTGGCCACCTCCAGCGGGTTCTCCGGGGGCGGGGGTACGAGACGGTCAGCTTCGACCAGAAATCGGGACACGACATCAGGGACCGAGATGACCTCGCCTCGGAACTGCCGCCGTGTGACGTGGTGTTCAACTTGGCGGGGGTGCTGGGGACACACGAACTGAACCGTCGTGACCAGATCCAAGAGGCGATCGACGTGAACGTGAAGGGGACGGTGAATGTCCTTGATGTGGCGGCGGAACACGACGTGAACGTCGTCCAGATCGGCAAGCCGAACCCGTGGCTCAACACGTACTCGATCACAAAGCAGGCCGAAGAGCAGTTCGCCAAGTTGTACCAGCGCGAACACGACACGGACACGTGGCTGGTCCGGTGGTACAACGTATATGGACCCGGGCAAAAGTACGGCACCCCACAGAAACTCGTCCCGACGGCGCTCGTCCACGCGCTGAAGGACCACCCCATCGAGATCTTCGGCGACGGAACTGCTCTCGGCACCGAACGTCGGCTGCGTCAACCGCCACACGTCGTACCTCCCGGAGAACAAGGGCCTCTACCCCGTCTACTGGGCGCTGGCGAACGGCGAGTCGTACACGGGTGCGTCGGTCCACTGGATGGAGGAGGAGATCGACACCGGGGGGATCCTCGCCCGAGAGCGGATCGATGTCGCGCAACGTGACACCGTCGTCTCGCTGTACGTGGCTGGCTACGAGCGCAGCGCGGCACTGACGGCGGAGAGTCTCCGTCGGATCGCCGCCGGGACTGCCGAGACGGTCCCCAACGAGGGTGGATCGTACAACTCCAGCCCGGACGCCGAGGCGATCCGTCGGTTCCACGAGGGGCCCCACGGGACCGTGGACTGGACCGCGCTGGGCGAACTGTTGCGGTGGGACCCCGACCGGGAGCCGTGATCCGCGACCGCCTCTGGCAGTTCCTCCTCCTGGGGCTCGTCGTCAGTCTCCTGTTGGGCGCCTTCGCCGACGCCGAGGCGGCGGTGGCGGCGTTCGCCGCCTTCGAGTGGACGCTGCTACCGCTGGCCGTGGCGGCGACGCTGGGCAACCAACTGTGCCGGTTCCTCAAGTGGGAGTACCTCCTCCGTCGCGTCGGGGTCGAACTCCCGACCGGCCGGAGCGTCCAGATCTTCGGGAGCGGGCTCGTGATGATTCTGACCCCGGGGAAGGTCGGCGAGGTGTGGAAGTCGTGGCTCGTCCGAGACACGACCGGGACGCCCGTCGCCCGCACCGTCCCGGTGGTCGCCGTCGAGCGACTCACCGACACGCTGGGGGTCGCCGCGGTCGGCCTCGTCGGCGTGGTCGCGTTCGGCCGCTCGCCGGCGCTGTTCGCCGGACTGGCGGCGCTGCTCGTCGGTGGTGTCCTCGCCGTCCGCTCGGAGCGGGTGGTCTACGGCCTCCTGTCGGCCGCCGGGCGGCTCCCGGTCGTGGGGGACCGGACGGACAGACTCGAACGGCTGTACCGGCAGTCGCGGCACCTGCTGTCCGTGCGGTCGCTGCTCGTGACGTGGCTGCTCAGCGTCGCCTCGTGGGTGCTGGAGGGGTTGGGCCTGTGGGTGATCGTCGCCGGGTTCGGCGCCGAGATCTCGCCGACGGCGGCCGCGTTCGTCTTCGCCGTGTCGAGTGTCCTCGGTGCGGCGAGCCTGCTCCCCGGTGGACTCGGGGTCGCCGAGGGGTCGATCACCGGGCTGCTGCTCGTGTTCGGCCTCGAACGGGCGATGGCGACGAGCGCGACGCTGGTCGTCCGTGCCACGTTGCTGTGGTTCGTCGTCGCGCTCGCGCTGCTCGCGTACGGCACGCTGATCCGCGAGGACGCCGTCACCGCGCCGGAGGAGACGGACGAGCGGCTCCTGGACCGTCGCTGACGTTACCGCGTTCCACGATGGTTGTGAAAACCCTGGGCCGATGGCGTAGATGACCTGAGGGCGACGTGTCGAGTGACAGAGACGAGCCACCTGGGAGTCTGGATCGACTCTGATCTAGCTCGGCCATCGCAATCCCGACGGACATCGACGGCTGGCTCCGGTCACCCGAGATGTCGTCGCACTCGCCCGACTGTGTTCTTTATCACGTACCGCCCCAGCGTCTGTGGGTCCCACATATCGCTGGCGTAGTACAACTCACCGAGCGAGTCCGGTCGTTGCGGTTCAAAATCGGGGTCACAGAGGGCGTCGATCCCCTCGGCCAGCATCGGAATCGACCTCTGAAACAGGCGTTCCTTAACCGACTGCCACGTGTGGCAGTCGTCGATGTCGATCTCGCGGAATACGACGATCTCGCCGCCGTCCAGCTCTGGTGTCAGCCGTTGGAGCGTGACGCCGGAGGTCGGCTCACCCTCGATGAAGTTCCAGAACCCTAAGGCGACACCACGGTACCGGCGGATGTCGCCGTGGTGGAAGCTGAGCACGCCGTGATCCGGTTCAGTCAGGATCCGTCCCTTGAGGATCCCGAAGCCGTGTCGGACGACGACATCCGCATCGGAAACCACTTGATCTACCAGCTCGTCCGGAAGTCGATGGCCTAACTCGTCGTCAAGCGGGATCGGTTCGGTGTGGTGAACCGTCGCAGCGGACGGAAGGTCGGTCTCCTCTAATGGGACGTACCGGAGGTAGTCGGGGGTCCCGGCCACCCGTCGACGAAGGTGTCCCAAGACGCCGACAAGTCCATCCTCGGCCGCATCGAGCACCGAGTCCGGCGGGGTGGTGTGCGCCTCGTTGACGACGACGGACGCTACGTCGGCATCGGTACTCGACTGCACGTCCTGGATAGCACGCAGAAAGTACTGCCGGACACCGGGATGATCGATCAGCAGGCAGATTCGGAGCCCCATGATCGGAAGCACACACGCTACATTTATATCGCTGTTCACCCATCGCTTCCTGTGCGGTACGACGGAAACTACAGCGATACGACCCCGACACGTATCAACAATCTTCTGGAAGCCCCATCTCGACTGGCCCACTGGACGCTCACTCCGCTGTTCAGACGCCGTAACCTCGGTGGCACCATACTCTACTACCACGAAATCAAGACTGAGCGGTTTCGCTCGCACGTCGAATATCTCCGACGACACTACGAGATCGTGCCGCTCGATCGGCTCGTGGATCGGATCAAGACCGGCGAGACGGTTCCAGACGACCACGTGTCGATCGTCTTCGACGACGGTCGCCGGACGATCTACTCCGATGTCCGGCCAGTCGTCGAGGAGTACGAGGTTCCAATCACGGTGTACCTCGTCACCGACGCAGTCGAGGAGGGGACGCTCTTCTGGGACAAAGTGCAGGCACTCGAACAGACCGGTGAGACGGACCTATCGGTCGACAGACTGAGCGGTCTCCCGTCGGAGAGACGAGCAGAGCGAGTGGACGCCGCCGTCGAGGACCGCGGTGTCGAACTGGAGCGTACAGTGTTGAACTGGACGGAGATTGAGGAGCTGCACTCTCTTGGTGTTGACTTCCAGGCACACACGCGGACCCACCCCTCATTGCCGGAGATGTCGAAGGCGGACGTTCGGTCTGAGATCACTGACTCCCAACAGACGATCCAGCGCAAGCTCGGAGGTGATGTCTCTCATTTCTCGTATCCGTTCGGCCACTCTTCGGACGAGGTGGCGGAGATCGTCCGAGAGGAAGGGTTCGACTCCGCCGTTGGTGTACACGCGGGCGTGAATACGACGGACACGGATCCGTACCGACTCCGACGCGTCGGTGTCGAAGGGGTTAGCCACTATCTGATGGCCGCACTGATGTCGGGGATGTGGCACACGGTGACGCCGACGAAACAGTTTCGTCAATGATCGCCGTCACACGGGTGTTCCGGCTCCGGCGGCGCGTTTCACAACGGTTATTCGTACTTCCTCCAGACGTAATATGTGGTCCGCGGCTGACTTGCCGACGCGAGAAAGGACCGGCGTGAAACTCATGTACGAGACCGACACCGACACGTCCTCGACGGACATCTTGGTAGTGACACAGTTCTTTCCGCCAGAAGGCCAGGGTGGTGGCCACCGCTGGCAGAAGTTCGTCCAACAGCACGCGGACACGGAGTTGAACTACCGTGTCGTCTGTCCGCCGCCGTCGTACCCGTTCGGCGAGTTCGAGCGGACGTACCGCCCGTACGAACGCGACACCGTCGATGGCGTCCCGGTCACACGGCTGTGGACGTACCAACCCGACGGCGACGCCAGTGACTTCGCACGCATCCTCAACTACGGCGTGTTCGCGGTCGTTGCGACGCTCTACGTGTTGTGTACGTGGTGGCGGTACGACTGTGTGGTGACGATGTCTACCCCACATACGACGTTCCTTCCGGGCATCGTGGCGAAGGCACTCGGGCGTCGGTGGATCGTGGATCTGTTCGACACCTGGCTCGACAACGCCGTTGAACTCGACTACGTGGACGAGGACTCTTGTGGGTACCGATTCGTAGCGTGGCTCGAACGGCGGGCCTTCCACGACGGCGACCACGCCATCGTGTTGACACCGACGATGGGGAAGTTTTACCAGGAGAAATACGGCGTCAGCCAGGAGCAGACCACCGCCGTCCCGTTCGGTGTGGACAGGGACCTGTTCACCCCGAAGCCGGACACCGCGGACGCCAACCGCATCACGTACGTCGGAAACCTCGGGACGTTCTACGCGTTCGAGCCGTATCTCGAAGCGTTCGCCCGGCTTGACGACCGGTACGAGCTGTTCGTCGTCGGGTGGGGAGAGCGCCGGTCGGAGCTCGAGACGCTGTGTGTGGACCTCGGTATCGACGACCGGGTGACGTTCACCGGTCGAGTGTCCCGCGAGGAGGTCGTCGATCACCTCCAGTCGGCGGCACTCAACTGGGTCCCGCTCCAACGGGATTGCGGTCTCGACTACGCTCGGCCGACGAAACTGTTGGAAGGGATGGCCATCGGGACACCGTACGTCGCCTCCTCGCTCGCGGAGATCGAGTACGTCACCGAGCAGTCCGGTGGCGGCCTCACTGTCGAGAACGACCCCGAAGACATCGCGGCGGCGATGGAGACGGTTCTCTCGGACCCCGAGCGGCACCGAGAGATGGCCGACGGTTGTGTCGAGTTCATCGAGTCCGAACACCGGTGGGAGCCGTTGGCCGACCGGGTGGCGGACGTGCTCCGCGAGACGGTGTGAATCGTCGGTATATCCCGGAGGTATAAGTCACGACACCGGCTAAGGAAATCCATGAGCCGCTCGGACGCTGAGGGATCTCTCGGGGCCACCTCCCGATGGCAGGAGGCAAAAGACGCGGAGGAACGACACTACTTCGAGCGGTCGAACCTCAGGATCACGCCACGGGATCGAACCGAGGAGATCCTCGCCCACTGGAACACCGACTTCTCGTCCGTCGTGGGGGAGTCTGTCCTCGCCGTCGGCGGTGGTGCGGGGATCATCCACCAACTCGACGCGGCCGAGCGACAGGTGTCGTTGGACCCGCTGAACGACACGCTGTACCCCGAGTTCGCCGCAGAGACGGACGTCGCTGGGCTCGTCGGGATGGGCGAGTCGCTCCCGTTCCCCGACGACAGTTTCGACACCGTGATCTCGGCAAACGTGATCGACCACACCGCCGATCCGGCAGAGACGCTCACCGAGATCGGGCGTGTCCTCGACCCCGACGGTCGCTTCCTGTTCGACGTGAACGCCTTCGACACGCCGAAGCCGCTCCGAGACCTCGCGGACTACGTGGACCGCCCACACCCACACCACTTCGGTTCGCTGGATGTCCAGCGTCTCCTCATCGATGTCTTCGACGAGGTGACGCTGACCGACATCAAAGAAATCCCGTCCAGCGCGAGCCCGTCGTTGCTCGGTCGGACGAAGATCTTCTTCGCCAACACCGTGTTTGGACTCCACAAGGTGTACTACGTCTGCCGGTCGCCGACAATCTGACTCCCGTCTCACTCGATCACGTCGGCGTACACCGCTTCGAGGTCGGCGACGATACCGTCCCACGAGAACTCCTGTTCGATGACCGGTCGCGTCGCCGCCGTTTCCGACTCCACGACCGTCTCGACGGCGGCCGCGAACGCCGTGGCATCGCCTCGGACGATCCGACCGACACCGTAGTCCGTGAGAAATCCGACGTTCGCCTCGGGTGTCGCCACGACCGGACAGCCGTAGTACAGTGCCTCTAGCACCGCCGTCGGCAGTCCTTCTCCAGTCCGCGTCGGCAGGACGAAGGCGTCGGCGTGTCGGTAGGCGGCGAGCTTCCGATTCTCTGGGACGAATCCCAAGATGTGGACGTTGTCGCGGTCGGCAGCCAGCGTCACCAATTCGTCCCCCAGCCCGTGGTCCGGGCCGATCACGAGAAACTCGTAGTCGGGTCGATGATCGGCTGCACGGACGAGTTCGTCTACTCCCTTCCGTTCGGCTAGCCGACCCACGTACAACGCGGTCGGGGCATCGGGGTCGATCCCCGTCGCGGCACGAAAATCGGCCGCAGACTCCGGATCGGTCTCTGTCGGTGGTGCGAACCCGTTCCCGACGATCTCGACGGCGGTGGTCCTCATCGACGGGTGTGCAGCCAGTTGCTCGGCCTCGGTCTCGTGGAGCGCGAGGTACCCGGCGGCGTCCTGCAGTATGCGGTCTCCGACGATGTGGTCGAACAACTGGTTGAGTCGACGGCGACCGGTGTCGCTCGGAAGCGAGCCGTGCGGCTGGATCAGGTACGGGACGCCCGCCCGCCTCGCGGCACGCGCCACCGCCGCGGCAGTCGGTGAGCGGTGCTCGTGGATGTGGACCACATCGAAGTCGTCGATGCGTCGCCACAGCGTCGCCAGCAGCTCGTATGGCGTCGGAATCAGAAGGTTCTCGGCGAGCCACGTCGAGGCGTTGCGGAAGTAGTACGTCTCGACACCGTCGACGTCCGTCGGTCGCTCCGTCGGCGTGTCCGTGCGGAAGGCATCCGTAGTGAACACCGTCACGTCGTGTGACGCCGCCAGACGCCTGGTCACTTCGTAGCTGTAGCGTGCCACGCCGCCACTCTCCCACGCTCCGGCGTACCAGTTGGTGACGTGGAGAACGTCGAGTGCCGCCGTCGGCCCGTCGCTCACGATTCTCGCCTCCGTGCCCGCTGTCCAACTGCGAGGTAGGCTGCTGCGATGTCTTCGACGGTGTGTTCCGCCAACGCGTACTCGTGGGCCGCTGTCGCCAGCGACCGGCGGTGATCCTCGTCGGCCAGCACCTCCGAGAGCACTGTCTCCAGGGCCGCCGGGTCCTCGCGGTCAAACAGGCGACCGGTCTCGCCGTCGGTGACGAGCACGCGACACCCCGTCGTGTCGCTGGCAACGACCGGACAACCGGAGGCCATCGCCTCGACGATCACGTTCGGGCAGTTCTCGTACTTCGAGGGGAGGACGAACACCGCCGCCTCCCGCATCCGTTCGAGCACCGTCTCCCGCGGGACGGTGCCGTGGAGTCGCACCCGGTCGGCGACGCCGGCCGCCGCCCGCCGCCGGACCACGTCCCGGCGCGGCCCGTCGCCGAGGACGTGGAGCTCGTACGGCTCCTGCGCGACGGCGGCAAAGGCGTCCACGAGCAGTTCCGGTCGCTTGTTCGAGTCGATGCGGCCGACGTAGAGGATCACTGGCTCGCGGTCGCCGTCAAGATCTGTGGCGAACGACGACTCCGAGACGCCCAGTGTCACCGTCGAGATGGCGCCGTCCGCGACCGACTCGTACTCCCGGCGGACCTGGTCGTTCATGACGATGGTCTCGTCGGCGTTCGCCACGACCGACCGTTCCAGCGCCCGCTTGTACCAGAACAGGCCGGCGTTGAGCGGGTGGCGGCGGACACTCTCCCGGAAGTAGAACCGACAGGCGTCCGGCGAGACGACGGTGAATACTGAGGGCGTCGTACCTCGGGCTGAGAAGAAACCGGACACCCGGTCGCGGAGATACAGGAGGTCGTGATCGGCGGCGGCGACAGCGTCGGCAGCACGCTTCGAGAAGGCCAACCGCCCGAACAGCCGCTCAATCACCCGTGCGGGAGTTGCACTCAGTTTCTCGTCGTCGACGAGACGCTCAAGAACGGGGGCCATCGACACGACATCGGCAGCTACGTCGGTCACGTCTGGTGTCGGCAACGACACCACGTCGAACGGGAAGTCGCTCCGACGGTTGCGCGAGCCGTGTGTCCCGGCGTACACCGTCACGTCGTGGCCGTCGGCAGCGAACTGTGTCCCGAGGCGAGCGATGGGACCGGTGCCACCGCTGGCGACGGTGTCGAACGTGTCGATTGCTGGGTCGCCCGACGCGACGAAGCCGATGTCGAGTGAGCCTGTCATGGTATCCCGACTGTGGCCGCGTCCGACTGTGGTGGTGACACGGCCACCGCAAAACCGTGTCGATCACGATTCCGTTCATGTGATTGCCCCATGGTGTCACCTCACTGTGGAATCGGCTCTGCTGGCTCCGCGGGCGGCTCCGGCACGTTGAGGTCGGTCGCGGTCGTCACGAGATCGTGGTACGCGTGGACGGTCGAGTGGTACGAGAAGTTGTCCTCGACGTATCTGTGTCCGTTCTCCGAGACGGCCGGTAAGTCCTCCGAGGCGACGACCTCCCGGAGCCGCGCCGCGAGCGTCTCCACGTCCGTTTCCGACAGCAGGAAGCCGGTCTCTCCTTCTGTCACGTAGTCTGGGATCCCGCCGACCGCTGCTGCCAGCACCGGGACGCGACAGCCCATCGCCTCGAAGATGGTCTTCGGGACGCCCTCCGACTGCGAGCAGTTGACGAACAGCCGCATCCGGTCGTAGTACGTCTGGATCTTCCCGCGGTCAACGAAGCCGGTGAACCGGACGTTCAACTCCGCCTCCTCGGCGTACGCTCGTGCGGCGGCCATCTGCGGGCCGTGGCCGACCACGAGGAGTTCGTGCGTCTCACTCAGTTCCGCGGCGTCGAACGCCCGCAACAGTGTCAGTGTTCCCTTCGTCGTCGAGACACCGATGTGGCCGATCACCGGCTCCCGTTCGGCGTACGGTGTCTCGGCCGTGAACTGCGCCAGATCGAAGTAATAGTGATTCCACACCTCGACCTTCTGCTCGAATCCATCGAGCTCCGCGAAGTCGGCAAGCTGCGGACTCATGACGACGACGGTGTCCACGAGGGTGTACTGAGCCACCTGGAACGTCCAGAGGAACCAGGCCCAGACGCGGGCCCGCAAGCCGGTTCCAGACACGTCCTTGAACGTCACGCCGCCGATACGGAACAGGACGTGGATCGACCGGAGCTTTGCGGCCACCGCCGGCAGCAGGAACCCCGTCCCGCCGAAAATCAGCATGTCTACCTCCGGCCGGCGTGCGATGCCTGCGGCGTACCGCAGTTGGTAGACCAGCGAACCGGGGAGCCTGAGGTACCACGATGCGTTGGCGAATGGCTTGTCGTACTCGTGGACGGACACGCGGTCGTCCGAGAACTCGAACACGACTGTGCCTCTCGTGAACACGTGGACCTCGGCGTGGAAGTGTAGCAGGATGTTGATGAGCATCCGAGTGGCGATGTGCCCCGAGTCGCTCTCGGAGTCGCCAGGTGAGGGGGCGACGATCCCCACGACGGTGTCCCTGCTCATCTGCCGTCGTCGCTGCCGGTCTCGTCACACACGACACTATTCGCGTACACGTCGCTTCATGACCTATCTCGGCTGATAAACCCACCGGAGGCGATTGACTCCCGACTCCGTCAGGCAGTCAACATCTGTGCCCGTCCGGTGGTCGACGCTTAGATCCTGCCGAGTTGCTTGAGCAAGACATCCGGTCCCGGATCCGTGTGCGCTCATCCTCGTGAACTGACTCGCGCTCGAACGGGTGGCCGGTGGCGAGTGCCTCAGTGAACACTTACCTGTCCATTCCGTCCGGTACGGTGTAGTCGTACGTGTGTAGCATCGTCGGTGCCACGTTCGTGGCGTCGGCAGGGGTCCGGCACGCTCCGTGTCCGCGAACGCTGGCCCACTGGCAGGATACCCGCTTGCTCGTGGACACCGGAGCGTCTGTCGAAAATCGTATCATTGGTCTCGGCCGTCGGTTTGTACCCTTCGGTTCCGACGACGGTGTCCGGCACATAGTTGAAGTACAACCTCTCGTAGGCCAACCCCTTGTATACGACATTGAGCGGGGCCTCGCCGGTCGCTTCGTCGATGAACAAAGCCAGCGTCTTAAGAGCCTCCTCTCGCACCTGCTCGCAGTCGGGACGGGGGACAACGCTATCGCGTTTCCGGCCCAACGTTGAGGAAGAGGTTGGCCGTAACGCCGAAGTCGTACGCCACCCCCTCCTCCCAATCGATCACCGATTTGAGGTCCGTCTCAGACGAGACGGTCTCCGAGTATTCCTCCCGCAGCAATCGCGGCATAAGAGCGTTTATTAGTCCCCGGCTGATCCTACGCTTGGCCACATTCGTAACCCGTGTGAGCAAGCTGTCTACGCCACCCCTCTAGCAAGGTGGGGTAGCCGCCCTACGGAGCAGTGTACTCACGTCCATGCCCGTGTGACAGGAACTGTACCCGGATCGCTGGCGACGAAAACGTCCAGTCACCCGTAGAAAGCTGTAGGTACTGCCACTATCGCCTCGTCGACCGCCTCCCATATCTCCCTGATTGCTGACTAGTGGGGCAACGGCTTGTGTTGGGGTGATCCTCGTCCATGTACGCCCAGAAGTGGTGTAGCACGCAGTCGGTCGCGTGGAACTGAAAGAAGTACAGCGGAAGGTCGTTGTCTTCAACAAGGTGCGTGAACACCTTGTATCTCACCTCTATCTGATTGAATATAGTCTCTAACAGCCCTCCGCGACGGTTATGCCACACGGTCGAAAAATGGAAATCCTTAAGATTTGATGATCAAATTCCGGCGACACGGTAAGGCAGCCTGCCTCAATATGTGCGAAACTGCCTGAATAGAGAACACATTGAGGTCGTGGTACGGGATGATCCGGACCGATCCAATTGGAGCGATCCATCGACATACGCAGAATTCGTCACGGCGTACGAGTGTGGAGTGAACGACCGGCACGCTGGCCGTGCCTGCTACTTCAACATATTTATGACTGTACGACTACCGTATGATTGACAATATGCGAGACGAGACTCTCGAAACAGTGACCCGGCTTGCCTGCCTGGTTCGAGTCGACACGGCCGCCGGGTGTCGGTGTCGTCACCACCTGTCACCTACGTTTCTCCAGTCGGAGGGTGTCTGATCATGTCTCGGTCGGTCCTGTTGATCACAGTCGACTGCCTCCGTGCGGACCACGTCGGGGCGTACGGTTACGAGAGAGAGACGACGCCGACACTGGACGACATCGCCTCAGGTGGGACGGTGTACGAGAACGCGTTCAGCAACGGCCCGGGCACTAGATTCGCCTTCAAGAGTATCAACGGCGGCGTGAACCCGTTGCGGATCGACGGTGTCGGACTCCCTGTCGGCGGCGACCGAACGGTCGCCGAAGCGGCGACGGCCGCTGGATTGAACACTGCGGGATTCGCCGACAACCCGTTTCTCACTCGGCACTTCAATCACGACCGAGGGTACGAGACGTTCCGAGATGTGGCACACTGGGATCGGGACGCTGACAGCGAGCAGGACACGCTGTCGCGGATCAACGATCTCGCACGACGAGTCCACAAGCGGCTCAACGGGGGTCCACTGTACAGAATTCTGAAGTCGGGCTACGAATACTTTCTCACGGCAGCCGAGTCACGCGGTGCGTCCGTGGGGACGGACGACCGGAAAGTCGTCGAAGAGGCGACGATGTGGCTCGAACAACAGGAACGAGACGAAGAGTCATACTTCTCGTGGGTTCACTTGATGGACCTTCACGGGCCACACCGGTATCGAGAGCGTGCACGCGAGTCACTCGGAATCGACTCTCGGCACGTCCGTGACCTCGACAGCCGCGTCACCGTGGACGAAGATCCCCCACAAGACGTAATCGATACCTACGACGCCAGTCTCAGACACGTAGACGGACAGATCGAGCGGCTGTTGGAACCGGTCGGCGAGGATACCACCGTCGTCGTGACCGCGGATCACGGCGAAGAATTCGGTCTACACGGGAGTTTCCACTCCCCTTCACCGTATCAGTCGATGGCGCACGTTCCGCTGATAGTCTCTGGGCCGGCGTTCGACGCGACGAGGTGTTCACGACCGGTCAGCCACGTCGACATCGCGGCGACGCTCGTGGACATCTTCGGAACCGACGGGACTGGAACTTGGGACGGCGTGAGTCTCCTCTCGCCAGATGACGACAACCCGATCTTTCTGGGGTTCGAGAACGAGGAGGGAGTCGCCGGAGCAGTTGTCGACTTCCCGTGGAAGTACGTGGTCAAACAGGACACACTGTCGTCCGAAGTGACTGCCGAAGCTCTGTTCCACATCGAATCGAATCCCAGAGAGACGGACGACCGATTAGACGCGGAGCCAGAGACGGCCGAGAGACTCAGAGAGCGGTGGCAGCGCTACATCACAGACCTCCAGGACCACCGAATGGATGCGGAACACGAGATCTGGGACCCAGACCGTGACCTCCGCAAAGAAGTCAACGACGACACAGACGGGAGAGAGATCGAGACGCAACTCGAACACCTCGGCTACAAGTGATACCCGGTCTCTCTTTCGGTCCACAGATCGGTTCTACCTCTCGGGTGGTCCCGACGGGGAGTTAGCAGACAGCACTCCGGACGGGACGGTTGTCCCGAACATCTCGGTGAACCATCCGACGACGGGACGGTACTATCGGCCGCTCCCGGACGCAGAGCCGGTCTGACTGTGTTCCTCGTCGTAGTGTTCGATCTTGCTTGACAGCGGAAGGAGAGTTTCGTATCCGCGACAGCGATGGCCCGCTGGACTGGTGTCGGTCCCGACGTGGCCGGTCACGCCCTCGCCACGTCGATACGCAGATACACCGTCCGATACGGCTCTCCACCGCTGTCACCCCGGTACAGTTCAAACACTAGCTGGAGTTTTTCACCTGCAAAGTCGGGTGTGAACGATTGCGCGACGGTTCGTGTCTCTCTGTCACGTACGGTGTGTCGTGACTGTCCCACGACGGCGACGGTCCCACTGTCACGGTCCTGGAGCCTGACGACCACAGTGTAGGTGATCTCCCTCCCCTCGTAGTTGCCGAGCTGTAGGCGAACGGATTCCGACTCGCCGACCTCTACAGTCTCGGGGGACGACCCGGCTACGGTCCCGTTCTCACCGACGCCGAGGACACCGAACTCGGTGAACTGCTCGCCGTTCTGGGTCGTGACTGCGGCATACGATACGCTGGTGACTGCGAGGACGACGGCGACGAGGAGGATTCCGGTCGCCAGCGTGTCCTGGAACGTCTTCGATGGCAGACTCCGCTCGGCACCAGCACGTGCTGCCTCGAAGAACCCACTGACTCGCCAGGTGTCGGGCGGTGCGTGGCCGCGGACCAGCACCGCCACGGCGATGGCGAACACTCCACCCACTGTCAACGACGCTGCAACCGTGCGAGCACTGTAGCCGACCGGAGAGAGAGCGAGTGCGACACCGACAATCGAGGTCTTCGCAGTCCCCACCACCGGTGCCAACAACACCCGTACGGCCGGCCGGTGGAACGTCTCCATGGACGTCGTCGGCGAGACTGGGAAGAACAGACAGACGAACGGATACCCCGCCCCAAACAGCAGGAGTCCGAAGGCGACGACAACTTGGAACAATCGCGGGGTGTCGAACACTACTGCGACGTTGGTCGCTCCCAACCACACGACGGCGACCGACAGTCCGACCGGAAGCCGACCGAGGCTGTTGTGTCCGCGAGGCATAGTCGTTCTGTCCGTGGCCAGAGGATAAAGTTGTGCTTTCGGCGTCCGATGTGTCCAGGCCGAGATCGAAACACGAGGCAGTGTCCGCCCGGCGCCCACTCTAGGGCACGTCGCTCCCTCCGAGTGTCTCGATCAGATCTTCCCAAGTTGCTTCAACGAGAGAACACGGTCCCGTACCCGCGTCCGTTCACCTTTCTCTACCGTCCCGGAGTCTACCGGCCGATCCGTGGTCAGTGCCTCGGTGACCACCCGACCGTCCATGTCGTTCGGCACCGTGTAGTCGTAGGCGTGCAACAACGTCGGTGCGACGTCCACGATGTCCAACGGTGTCTCGGCGCGTTCTGTGTCGGTGAACGCTGGGCCACTCGCTGCGAAAATACCTTCTCGTTCGTGGACACCAGAGTTCGGCATCGCGCCGTCCCGTCTACTGATGATCGTGTCGCCCGTGTCCGCCTCGGGCTTGTATCCTTCCTTGCCGCTCACGACGAGATCCGGAACGTAGTCGATGTACGGTCCACGGTAGATCTCTTCTTTTCGAACGACGCTGAGCGGGGCCTCGCCAGTCTCTTCGTCGACGAACGACTCCAGAGTGGTCGCCACCTCCTCACAGACGCGTTCGTACTCCGCCTCCGAGACGATCCCGTCGCGCTCTCGCCCCGCTCGGTTGAGAAAGATATTTGACGTGACACCGAAGCTGTACGCCTTCGTCTTCTCCCAGTCGATCACCGAGCCGAGGCCCTCGTCGGAAGGTGCCGACTCTGCGTACCATTGGAGGAGCCACCGGGGACTCAGTGCCGTGACGATCCGACGGCCCAGTCGCTGCTTGGCGACGTCCGCGACCCGTGTCAGGAGACTGTCGACCCTGTCCATATCGTAGGTGAGCAGCCCCTCACGCCGCAACAGCGCGCTCACATTCACGCCCGTGTGACACGGTTTGAACCCGTGGTCACTGGCGACGACGACGTTCACCGGCTCGTCGAACGTGTCGAGGATCTCGGCCATCGACTCGTCGACCACCTTCCACACCTCGAGGATCGTCGACTCGTACTCGGAGGGGCTGTAGTTCGGATGGTCCTCGTCCATGAACGCCCAGAAGTGGTGTTGAATCCGGTCGATAGCATCGAAGACGAAGAAGTACACCGGGAGGTCGTACTCTCGAGCGATTCGCATGAAGACATTCTTTCTGGCTGTGATGCCGTCGAGGACGGTCTTTCGCAAAGCTTCGGGTCCGTCACGCCAGTCGATGGCGTAGCTGAACTCCTCCGGGATGTCCGCCTCGAGTTCCGGCGGTTTCGTGACGCGATCTTCCTCTACGTGTGCCAGACTCCCTTGGATGAACACCCCGTCGAGGTCGTGGTACGGGACGATCGGGACCGACCCGAGTCCGATAGACTCGTCCATGTACTGCCAGAAGAAGTCCAGCGGGCGTTGCCGTGCGTCGTTCAGGTGGAACTCCATCGTGTCCGGGTCACGGTACAGGAAGTCTGCGAGTCCGAACTTCGCAGGATTCTGTCCCGTTGCCATTGCCGGCCACGCGACCGAGGTCGTCGCGGGATACGTACTGTTGAGTTCTGCACTGTATCCCTCACGACATATTCGGTCGAGCACCGGAAGCTCTTCGCGGTAGCGATTGAGGACACGAAAGGTCGCGCCGTCTAATCCGAAGATGATTGTTTTCATGCGTCTGTGTGTGGGTGTGTGGCTGTCCACTCAGGGCCAGATCTCTCCCCGTCTCTGCATCTCTCCACAGCAGCGAGGGTACTCGACGAGTCGGACGATCACAGGAGCGGTGAGACGAGACGCAAACACTGCCGCTCGCCCGGTTTTCTGTCCGTAACACTTCTCGACGACCTCTTCGACTCTCACAGCGTGTTGCCCAGTACTACTGGACCGGAAATATGTGTTACGGAAAACCGACTCTCACCGACAGCCCCCTCTGCATCCTCAGTCTTCGGCTCTGTTGCTCGAACCAAGTAGACAGTGTACTCGCCGTTTGTGTACACCTTCTGTACCCGAGGGTCACGCTCGAGTTGCCGGAACGACGACGGCGGGTAGTCTGTGACCTTCGATCTGACGTTCGGCGGGTACACTTTCGGGAACACCCGGTCCAGTTCGGTGACGACGACGTAGCGGCGTTCGTCGGTTCCTGCCAAGTCAACACCGGGGTCGTCGTATCCGAATCCCTCCGGTATCGGGCGGACTCGTTGGTCATAGGGGAGCGGTTTGTTAAAGAAGTTCATTAACCGCTCGATACCTGCGTGGGAGTACGCGATAGGGTGTGGCTCCTGTTGGAACTGAAACAGCCACTCGGTCCCGGTCAGTCTCTGTTCGGAAACCTGCCCGTTCGCCTTCGCTATGTGTGGTGACGTATGAACGTTCGCTACACCGACGACGACGCTAACTGCGATCGTACAGACGACGAGTGTCGTTACGACGGCCCTCCGTGTCCGGTTGGCAGTCACACGGTCCTCGGTGGCGACGAGTCCAGCGACGATGACGATGAGCCCGAAGAGTGTCGCCCAGCGGATGACACGACCGAGTCCACCGATGATCAGTGGAAACACCATGAACGCCACCGCGAGGATGCAACCGGCGACGAACGCACCGCCGAAGACGAGTCGTATCCGGCCGGTGTCCGAGTTGAACTTCCTCCGCAGGGATGCCACCATCAGTGCCCCGACGGCACCGAAATACACTCCTAACTGTCCGAACTTGGCGAGGATCAACGAGACGACCTGTTTCGGCGTGAGTCCACTGCTGGACAGCACCTGGATGATCCGTTCTATCGGAGTTACGGGTTGCGAGCTTTCGTTGTCACCTGTCGGTGTATCTGTAGGGGTACTGGTGGGTGTATCCGTGGGGCTGTCGGTGGGGGTGTCGGTGGGTGTGTCCTTGGGGGTGCCGGTGGGCGTCTGGGTTGGGGTGCCGGCGGGTGCGTCT
>JAHENP010000089.1 GCA_018609965.1 Haloferacaceae archaeon | reverse complement strand
GCGAACTGGCGGACGGTCGGGACGTGTTGGAACCGGACGCTCCCGCCGTCGATCCGACCGGGGCTGTCGATCAACCCCATGATCGACCGCGCGGTGACGGACTTCCCGGAGCCGGACTCCCCGACGATCCCCGTGGTGGCGCCGGGGTACAACGAGAAGCTCACCCCGTCGACGGCGTGGATCGTCTCCTTGTCCGTGTAGAACGTCGTCTGCAGGTTCCGGACCACCACCATCGGCCGGTCGCCGGACGACGGGGTCGCCGTCGCCGCGCGGCTCTCGGAACTCACGCCCCACCTCCGGCCGCCTCGGCCTCGTCACTGCTCGCGCCCTCACTCTGTGGATCGATCGCGTCGCGAATCCCGTCGCCGAACGCGTTCAGCCCCGTCACGAGCAGGGTGATCATCAATCCGGGGATCAACGCGATGTGCCAGGAGGCCGTCGTCACCAGGGTCTGGCCGTTGGCAATCGCCCGCCCCCACTCCGGGGTCGGCGGGGTGATCCCCAGTCCGAGATACGACAGCCCGGCGATGGCGACGATGATCCCCCCGATCCGCATCGAGCCGTACACCAACAGGTAGCCGACGATGTACGGGAGCATGTGTTTGTTCATCGTCTTGCGCGGCAGTTGGCCGTAGCTGCGTGCGGCGTCGATCCACTCCTCTTCGGCCACCTGGAGCGCCGGCCCACGGATCGTCCGCCAGATGAACGTCCAGTTGGTGAACGCGAACAGAGCGACCAACAACAGCCCGCCGTTGAACACCGACGACAGCCAGTGGTTGCTGAACACGGCCGCCGCCATGATCAATAGGAGGAACTGCGGGATCACCTGGATCGAGTCGCTCGTCACCACGGTGATCAGGTCCGCGAGCCCCTTGTAGTAGGCCGTCACCAACGCGAGCACGACCGCGACGAAACCGGACATCGCGATGGAGACTCCGCCGATGAACAACGACACCCGGGCGCCGTGTGCGAGGAACGTCATCATATCCTTCCCACTCTGGAGCGTCCCCATCGGGTGGAACCGGTCGAACGCGTCGTACGACCACGGGCCGACCGCGCTACTCCCGTCGGAGGTCGACTGGACGTTCGCGACCCCGACGACGATGCTCTCGACGGTCTGGGTCTCCTCGTTGTAGTAGTCGACCTCGTAGCTGTACGGCTGTCTGTTGTTCTGTTCGATCGTCGTCGGCCCGAACGCCGGCGCGAACACCGCCATCACGACGAAGATCGTGACGACGATCAGCCCGAACCGACCCCAGTCGTGTCTGGCGAACCGGTCGATCTGGTCGTCCGCGGGGCTCCAGTCTGCGATCCGGTACTGTTCGCGGTAGGTGTCGTACCCCCGCCAGAGCCACCACAGGAACGCGGCGGCGTAGAGGTAGATCAACCCGATCCGGAGACTCCAGGCGAGCATCGGCTCCAACCCGAGGAACGTCCCGGTCCACTCGCCGGGCGCCGTCCGGTGGCCCTCGTTGGGGATCGTCTCCCGAGACAACAGGGTCGGAATCTGTTCGGCCGCCGATGTCGCCCCGTTGACCGCCGCGACCAACGGATCACCCGGCACCAGTCCGAGCACACCCGCCAGCGCCTGCCCCGCGACGTGGACGAGCGCCCCCAGTTCCGGGAGGACCAGCAGCGTCAGCCCGGTCAGCCACACCAACGCCGGGCGTGGCGTCGCGACCACGCGCTGGCGCAGCGACTGGTCGCTCCGTTCGAGCGTCTGTTCCGTCGTCGTGAGATTCTCTGTAGCCATTCTAGCTGTCCTCGTACCCGACCCGCGGGTCGATCAGCGTGTACAACAGATCCTGTGCGATGTTCAGCCCGACCAACAACAACGAGAAGATGAACACGAGCACACCCAACAACGGCACGTCGGACTGGACGGACGCCTGGAAGAAGAGGTAGCCGAGCCCGTTGATCGCGAACACCGTCTCGACGAGCACGCTCCCGCCGATCAACAGGAACGCCTCGCCGGCGATGATCGGCACGAGCGGGATCATCGCGTTCCGGAACACGTGCTTCCAGACGATCGACCGCTCGGGCACACCTTTCGCTCGGGCCGTCTCGACGTACTGTGCGTTGCGTTGCTCCAACACCGCGGTGCGGCCGATCCGCATCTCGTTGCCCATCGACGCCGACCCCAACACCAACGCCGCCGGCAACACCTGTTTGAACGCCGCCAGGAACGAGCCGTTCCCGCCGGAGTTGTCGATCCACCACGTCTCCGGACTCGTCACCGCACCCGCCGGGTTCGACAGGAAGTCCAACGTCGGCGGGGTGACGACGTTCGTGTTGACCAGCCACGCCGCCCAGTCGAAGCCGAGGAGACTGTCCGACTGCGAGAGAATGCTGACAAGCATCACCGCCAGCCAGAAGTTCGGCATCGCTCGCCAGACGATCCCGCCAAACGACGCCAGGTAGTCGCCGCCCGTGTTGGGGTTGAGCCCGGCGTAAAATCCCAGTGGAATCCCAACGAAGACGGCGATCAACACCGACCAGAACCCCAGCCAGATCGTCCGCGGGAGGTACGTCCACACAAGCTCGGCCGCGCCGGTCCCTCGTTGGATCACCCAGGAGTTGCCCAGGTCGAACGTCCACAGCCCGACGATGTAGTCGACGTACTGCACCCACAACGGGCGGTTCAGTCCCAGGCTCTGGCGGAGACTTCGTGCTGCCTCCGGGGTGTAGTTGTTGCCCAGGATCGCGGACACCGGGTCCAACGGGCTCGCGTAGACGATGGCGAACGAGACTGTCGTCCCGAACAACAACACCGGCAGCGACAACAACAGTCGCTTCCCGAGGTAACGCCACCGGCTCATGGCGGCCACCTCCGTCTGTACGTGTGCATCCTGTTACGGGATTCCGGTAACGGACGCTTGTCTGTTACGCTTTCGGCCGCACGAGCCTGCCTTTATCGGTGTGTCGACAGTCGAAAAAACACCTCGCGGGTCGGGTCGCGTTACTTGTCGAGTTCGATCGAGTCGAACTGGAGCCGACTCAGCGCCATCCCGCCCGGCGGCGAGAACTCCGACACCGTGTCGTACCAGAAGTACTCATCGATCGCGTGGTAGATCGGCAGGAAGCCGACGTCCTCCCAGTTCGCCTCCTCGATTCGGACGTACGCCTCGTTGCGGGCCTCCTGGTCTTCGTCCGTCGGCGCCTGGTTCTCCCGGACCGTCTGGTAGGCGTCTGTCGCCTGCTGTGCGGCGTCGGTCTCGGCCTCCTCTGAGTTCCAGTTGATGTACGACACCGGCGCGGAGCTACTGGTGTCCGTCTGTGGCGGGTTCAGCAGCTGGAGG
>JAHENP010000088.1 GCA_018609965.1 Haloferacaceae archaeon | reverse complement strand
AGCCGTGTCCGGTGTTTGATCCCGGCACCCGTGTGGTCGTGTGTCACAGCCGTCGTAAGGCGCGCCGGGTTACGGAACTGACGGTCGCCGGGGACGGACGGTTGGCGACACCGGCGGCCGCCGCCCTGGGCAACCGGCGGCACCGCGTGTCGTCTCGGCGACGGCACGACGACGGACCGCGGCCTTTTTCGACGTGCTCCCTGTATCCGTGGGTATGTCGAAGCTCCGCGAGGCGCTCCGTGATCTGCCGGAGACGGTGTTCGCCGACGTGCTGGAGAGCGAGGCGGCGTACCTCCTCGTCGTCGACCTCCCGGGTGCTAGTGCCGAGACGACGGAGGTCTCGTTCGGTGGCGGGCGACTCCGGATCGAGGCGCGCCGCGAGAAGGACACCCCTCGTGCGTTCCAGTACGTGAGTGAGGACCGCGCCCTCTTTTTGGACGCCGAACTGCCGTTGCCGCCGGACGCCGACGGCGACGACGCGGCGGCGTCGATGCGGCGCGGAGTGTTGGAGGTCCGGCTCCCCAAACGCGACGCCGCCGGCGAGCGGACCATCCCGGTGACCGACGCGGAGTCCGGGCCGACGGCTGCCGAAGACGCGGACGCGTAAATCGGGGTGGTCACGCTGGTCTCTCTCCGTGCGTACCGTCGGTTTCCGTTCGTCGTCTACCGGTTCCTCCCGTTGATCGTCGCGTTGCTCCGCGACCGCCGCCGGTTCGTCCTGTTCGGTCGGTCGCGCGAGGTGACGGCCGCCCAGCGGCGCGAACGGGCAGAAATCCTGCTCGACACGTTGCTGACGCTCGGGCCGACGTTCATCAAGCTCGGGCAGATTCTCTCCACTCGCCCGGACGTGCTCCCGGCGGAGTACATCGAGGCGCTCTCGGAGCTGCAAGACGACGTGCCGCCAGCGCCGTGGACGGAGTCGGAGGCGGTGATCGAGGAGGAGCTTGGCCCCGTCGACGAGGTGTTCGACGAGTTCGACCGCGAGCCAATCTCGGGGGCGAGTCTCGGGCAGGTGTACGTCGCCGAGTACGACGGCCAGACGGTCGCCGTGAAGGTTCGCCGCCCCGGGATTCAGGAGCTGGTCAACGCCGACCTCCGCGTGATCAAGTGGTCGTTGCCGTTGTTGGTGCGGTTCGTCGGCCAGGGACAGGCGTTCTCGTTGGAGAATCTCGCCGAGGAGTTCGACAAGACGATCAACCAGGAGATGGACTACAGCCGGGAACGCCGCGTGCTCGGCCAGATCAAGGAGAACTTCGCGGACAACGACCGGGTCGTCATCCCGGAGCCGATCCACCGCGTCTCCACCGGCCGGGTGTTGAGTATGGAGTACATCCCCGGGACGAAGATCTCCGACGTGCAGGCGTTGGAAGAGGTTGGGGTTGACCGGACGGAGCTGGCGACGACGCTCCAACGGATCTACCTCCAGATGATCGCCGAAGACGGCGTGTTCCACGCCGACCCACACCCGGGGAATCTCGCGGTCCGTGACGACGGCGCCGTCGTCTTCTACGACTTCGGGATGTCCGGGCGGGTGGACCCGTTCATCCAGGAGAAGATCATCGACTTCTACGTCGCTGTCGCCGACCAGAACATCGACGGGATTCTCGACACCCTCGTCGAGATGGGCACCCTCTCTCCGGAGGCCGACCGGGACGTGATGGCGGACGTGATGGAACTCGCCATGGCGGACGTGCGCGGCGAGGAAGTCGAACAGTACCGCGTCCAACAGGTGATCGAGGAGGTGGAGTCGACGATCTACGACTTCCCGCTGCGACTCCCGCAGAACATGGCGCTCGTCCTGCGGGTCGCCACCGTCGTCGAAGGGGTGTGTGTCACGCTCGACCCGGAGTTCGACTTCATCGAGGTGGCGACGGAGTACCTCGGCGAACAGGGGTATCTGGAGGAGACCGCCCAACGGTACGCCGCAGACGCGGCGGGCCAGGCCCGCGACACCGCCGGCTCCCTGTTCCGGGTGCCGCCGAAACTGGAGTCGGTGCTCGACAGCGTCGAACGCGAGAGTCTCACCGTCAACGTCAATTTGGAAGACGACAGCGACGTGCTCGACAGACTCGCCAAGCGGCTGTCGTACTCGATCCTCACCGCCGTCGGCCTGTTGTCGGCGGCGATCGTCTACTCGTTTCGCACCGACAGGACCGCGACGGTGGACGTGTACATCGCCGCCGGGATCATCCTGCTCACGCTGCCGATGGTGTTTTTCCTCTACCGGTCGTTCCGCGGCCCCTCCCGGGACATCCCCGGCCAGCCGCAGTTCACTCGCCAACGGATGAACGAACAGGAAGGCGGGATCGCCGCCGCGGCCGACTTCGGTGACGACGGCGACGACGAAGGCGGCGACGGCGGCGCGATGCTCCCCGGCGCGACCGGGCAGGCGCAGTCTGACGAGGGACACGGGGAACCGGAGAGCCAGACGACTGCGGGGACGGACGAGCGGGCAGTCACAGAGGCGGACGAGCATACATCCGGAGAGGCTGTCGAACGAGAGTCGCGTCGCGCCGACGGCGGCACGGACGGGCCAGACGGCACGCTGACGGCGGGCGGCACAAGCGACACAGACGTGATCGAGATCGATGTCGTGGGACCGGACGACGACGAGACGAACGACTGACGCCCTCACTCACGCAAGCAGTGGTGGTAGTTCTGAACGCTGTCGCTCCACTCTTGTCGTTACGGGCTGCACAGCCGGCGGTGAGAATCCCGCAGAGAGCACCGATCAGCCGGCAGCGTGTCTCTTCTACACAGTTCATGCACCGTCTATCCAGTGACAGCTTTTTTGTTATCGCTTACAATCACAGATAACATTCGTCTATCTGAAAAGGGACGGGGTCGTCTCGGGTGACCCAACTGAGGACGGTCACGAACGTACGATCCGAGGGCCCCAACACAGCCGCGATCGAAGTGGAGTCCGTACGGGACTGACCGTCAGTGGAAACAGCTGTACGGCTTTGCGTCTCCGAGGATAATGTCGAGACAGTACAGCTCCCTCTCGTAGCGGACGTACACGGCGTCGACGTGTGACGGCACCTCGGTGTCCGTACCGCGTGTCGACTCGTAGGCCTCGATCTGGCGGTGGAGGCGGTCGGAGATACGGTCGATCAGCGAGGGGAGCCCGGCCGCCCGGCCACTGTCCGGCACCGGCTGACGGCGGCCGTAGCTGACGGAGAACCCGTCGTCAACCGCCTCGACGACGATCCGTCGCTCCTCGGCGGGCAACGACTCGAACGACAGCGGTTCCACCTGCTCGCGTTCCGTCTCGGAGAGGGAGGCGCGGATCGGGTCGATCTGGGTCTCCCAGGTGATCGTCTGCGTGGGCGTGTCGGTCGGTGTCCGTTCCGTTGGCGAGCGTCGGGTGATCGTGGCCGTCCGTCGGCGTACCGTCCCCGTCGGCGCCGTCTCGGGGTCACGACCCGCCAGACAGCCCGTTGTCAGGCCGGCGACGGCCGCGAGGAGGGAGCGTCTGGACTGCATTAATGACGCCGACAGTGTCGGCCGGCAACTGTCTTGTGGGGGGGCTCGACCGAGACGGAGCGCCTGGAGATCACGGCGGGTCGGACCCGCCGAGTTCGTCCAAGATCACGTCACTCACCCGCACCGGGAGATCGTGCTGGAGCCAGTGGGTCGCGTCCAGCGTCGAGAGCCGGCCGTCCCGACACCGGTCGAGGCTGTCGTGGGCCATCCCAGTCGGGAGGAAACTGTCCTCGCGGCCCCAGACGATCCGCGTGGGGACCCGCGTCGTGTCGGAGACTGTGGGCGGCGACCGCGCGTTCGCCCGGTACCAGTTCAACATCGCCGTGAACGCACCCTCGCGTTCCCAGGCGGCCGTGTACCGGTCGAAGTCGGCACGGTCGAAGCTCCCGGGCATCGCCGTCCGGCGCATGATCGTCTTCGGGAGCCGCCAGTCGAACGCCCGCGAGGCCGCCTCCGGGAGTGCCGGGAGTTGGAACGCGACCGCGTGGCCGGTTCGGGCGAGTGTCGCCGGACTCCGTCGGAGTGTCTCCCGGATCACGCCCGGGTGTGGGGCCTGAACCGCGACGAACCGGTCGAGTCGCGCTGGCCGTTCACTCGCCAGCCACCAGCCGACGACACCGCCCCAGTCGTGGCCGACGACGCTGGCCGTCTCGCGGTCGTACGTGTCGATCAGTCCGACGATGTCCTCCGCGAGTCGCGGGAGGCGGTAGGCCGCGCGGTCGGCCGGTTTCGGCGAGCGGTTGTAGCCGCGTTGGTCCGGCACCACGACCCGGTAGCCCGCCGACGCGAGCGGGCCGATCTGGTCGCGCCAGCCGTACCAGTACTCCGGGAACCCGTGGAGCAACACCACCAACTGCCCGTCTGCCGGCCCGGCCTCCACCACGTGGAACGGCTCGCCGTCGACGAGCCGGTACCGGGTCTCCCCCGGGACATCGGTCGGCACCGTGTCTGTCTCGCCGGGGTCAGTGTTCGCGTGTGTGTCCCCAGTCACGGTTGGGGGTACGACCCAAGCGGACAAAACGCTCTCTGCCGACGCGAGCGGCCAGGTGGGCTCACCCCAGGTTGTTCGTGCCGTCTGTGTCCCCACGCTCGCCGGCGTAGCCGTCGAACAGCGCGGCAGTCTCGGCGGGCGCACGCGTCTCGTAGCCAACCGACAACGGCGACACGGAGATCACCTCCCGGCCGATCGCACCGCGGTCGGTTCCGGGTGGGTCCGTCTGCGCCACGCCGTTGTCGGGGACGAGTGGGTCGTAGAACGCGTCGAACAACCGGTACGCCGTCGTCCCGTCGTTCTCGGGGTCGGGTGTCTGGCTCCCAGACTCGTTCCCGTTCTCGGAGTCGACTGTCTGGAGCCGCACGTCGAAGTCGTGGACAGGCTCGGTGATCTGCAGTGGTGGACGGGTCGCGGCCGCGGGGACGTTACAGTTGAGGAAGTCGACGCCTGCGGGGAGACCAGCGTCGGCGATCCGTGTGACGAGGAACCGAGCGAGACGGCCGGCCTCCCGGTAGTCGTCGCGGTCGAACCCCCGGACGCCGGTCGGCGGGTCGAACACCGACAACGCCACGCCAGGGAGTCCGAGAAAGCCGGCCTGGACCGCGGCGGCGACGGTGCCTGACTGGCCGAGTCTGTGGGCGCCGAGGTTCGGGCCGTCGTTACAGCCAGCGACGACGAGGTCGAACGTCGTGTCGAGGCCTGCGCGTCCAAAGTGAACACAGTCCGTGGGTGTCCCGTCGACGACCCAGCCGTCGGCGGTGTCGGTGACGGCGAACTGGCGGTTGTACCGGCGGGCACAGCTGCTCTGGTCTTCGGCGGGCGCGACCACGGTTACGTCCGCGACCGGCGCGAGCGCCTCGCGGACGGCCCGGAGCCCGACCGCGTCGACCCCGTCGTCGTTCGTCAACAGGATCTGTGTCACGACACGGTCGAGAGCCGGCCGCGCCAAGAGGGTTCCTCACACCGCCGGGTGTGACAACCGTCGGACACAGCCGAAGCGTTTTGCCGCCCGCACGCGAACCCACAGGTTGTGACGAGCGAGACGGAGGCCGGCGGGTCAGGCGGCGACAGCGGCGACGCCGACACGCCGGACGTGGCGGCGCTGGCGGCTCGTGACTGGCGGGCCGCACTCGCCGTCACCCGGGAGCTGACCGGGCCGATCACGGACGCGATCATCCGCACACACGGCGACCGCGGCCAGCGAGCCATCGAGGCCGTCTCGGAACTCCGAGTGAAACAGTACCGCGACTTCACGGTCGTCGTCGGCCACAACGAGGAACACGTCGTCGAGGACGGCGGCTGTGACTGTGCGGACGCGGCGTACAATCTCGATCCCGACGACCCCGACGAACGGTGTTGGCACGCGTTGGCTGTCGACATCGCCGAACGGGTCGGTGCCGTCGACCATCATGATATGTGGTACTCCGAGGTGCGGGAGTTTCTGTAGTCGGGCGACACCCGAGTTCGGTGCCAGCCCCGGCCACCCCGATTGGCGGTTGTCGCCTCGTTCAGAGCGACACTCACAGTCGGCACGCGGGTCGCGTTCGCGCCGCCGCAGTGATCAAACGGGAGCCGTCGTCAGCTCTGCCAGAACGACGGGGTCAGTAACACCAACACGGAGACGATCTCCAGCCGCCCGAGCCACATCAGGAGCGTCATGAACAGCTTCGCCTGCGAGGAGAAGGCAGTGTACCCGTTCATGGGGCCGACGAGACCGAAGCCGGGGCCGACGTTGCCGAGGATCGCGACGGTCGCGCTGGCCGCCTCCAACACCGACAGATCCAGCCCCGTCCCGACGGCGTCGAGGAACAACAACAACGTCGAGCCGGCGAAGGTGACGGCAAACAGGAACAGAAACACCTGGACACCGCGGATCGTCTCCTCGTCGACAACCTCGCCGCTCGTCCGAACCGGTCGGATCGCGTCCGGTCGCCCGGTGGTGAACAGCTCCCTGGCGGCCGTCTTCACGCCGACCACCCAGCGAACGATCTTCACCGAGCCGGCCGCAGAGCCGGCCGACCCGCCGAGGAACATCGCCGCCAACAGGAGGTACTTCGCGGGCGGGCTCCAGGTGTTGAAGTCCATACTGGCGTAGCCAGTAGTGGTGACGATTGCGGCCGCCTGGAACACGCCGTGACGGAGCGCTCGTTCCGTCTCACCGACGATCTGTGGGATCTCGGTCGGCGTCCGTGCCAGTCCGGCGCCGGTGACGAGCAACGCCGCCGTGAGCAGCCCGACCCCGACGACCGCCGCGAGGTAGGTCCGGAACTCCTCGTTGTAGAGGAGTCGTTCCGGGTCGCCGGCGCGAGCCCGCCACAGCAACGCGAAGTTCGTCCCGGCGACGAGCATGAACACGGTGAGTAGCCACTGGACGGCCGGCGAGAACGCCTCGATACTGCGCGCCTCCGGCGAGAACCCGCCGGTCGGCATCGTCGTCAGCGCGTGTGCGACCGCGTTGTAGACGGTCATCTGCTCGGCCAGTCCGAGCGCCTGCAACAGGAGCAACAGTCCAGCGAGCAACACCGTCAGGACGACGTACAGCGACCACAGTGCACGCGCGGTCTCGGCGATTCGGGGTGTCAGCTTGTCCAACTCCAACCCGGGCGACTCCGACTCGACGAGCGCCGCGCCGCCGGCCCCGAGTTCCGGGAGGATCGCGACCACTAAGACGACGATCCCCATGCCGCCGAGCCACTGGGTGAGCTGTCGCCACATGAGCACCGCCCGGCCGTGCCGCTCGAAGGAGATTTCCCCCAACACCGTCGCGCCGGTGGTGGTGAACCCGCTCATCGACTCGAACAACGCGTTCGGGAACGCCGCGACGGTGCCGTTGCCGGCGACGAGGTACGGGAGTGT
>JAHENP010000087.1 GCA_018609965.1 Haloferacaceae archaeon | reverse complement strand
GAGAGTGACCCTCAAGTACCAGCAGTTCGTAGCCGGCGTAGAGCCAACTCCATGTACGAACACGACGTGATCGTGGTCGGTGCGGGTGGCGCGGGACTCCGCGCGGCCATCGCCGCCCAGGAGGAGGGCGCAGACGTGGCCATCGTCTCGAAGCTCCACCCGGTCCGGTCACACACCGGTGCCGCGGAAGGCGGGATCAACGCGGCACTCCGGGAGGGTGACTCCTGGGAGGACCACGCGTACGACACGATGAAGGGGTCGGACTATCTCGGTGACGCGCCGGCCATCGAGACGCTGACCCAGGAGAGCCCCGAGGAGGTCATCCAACTGGAACACTGGGGGATGGCCTTTTCACGAGACGACGACGGCCGGGTGTCCCAGCGCCCGTTCGGCGGGCTGTCGTTCCCGCGGACCACCTACGCCGGCGCCGAGACCGGCCACCAGCTGTTGCACACGATGTACGAGCAGTTGGTGAAACGCGGGATCGAGGTGTACGACGAGTGGTACGTGATGGATCTGGCCGTCTCCGACGAGGAACGGCCGGCAGACCGCGACTGTCACGGGGTCGTCGGCTACGACATCCAGACCGGCGAGATCTCCGGGTTCCAGGCGCGTGACGGCGTGATCCTCGCGACCGGCGGGCTGGGCCAGGTGTACAACCACACCACCAACGCCGTCGCCAACACCGGCGACGGGGTGGCGATGGCCTACCGCGCGGGCGTCCCCATCGAGGACATGGAGTTCATCCAGTTCCACCCGACGACGCTCCCGTCGACGGGGGTGCTCATCACGGAGGGGGTCCGTGGTGAGGGTGGGATTCTCTACAACAGTGAGGGCGAGCGGTTCATGTTCGAGTCTGGCTACGCGAACAACGACGGGGAACTCGCCTCGCGTGACGTGGTCTCGCGTGCGGAGCTGACGGAGGTCAACGAGGGGCGCGGGATCGAAGACGAGTACGTCCATCTCGACATGCGGCACCTCGGCGAAGACCGGATCGTCGACCGGTTGGAGAACATCGTCCACCTCTCGAAGGACTTCGAGGGGGTCGACCCGTTAGAGGAGCCGATGCCGGTCAAGCCCGGTCAACACTACGCGATGGGCGGCATCGAGACGAACGAACACGGGGAGACCTGTGTGAACGGGCTGTACGCCGCCGGCGAGTGTGCGTGTGCGTCTGTCCACGGCTCCAACCGGCTGGGTGGAAACGCCTTGCCGGAGCTGATCGTCTTCGGCAAGATGGCGGGGTACCACGCCGCGGGCAAGGATCTCGGCGAGGCGGAGATCGAGACCGGCCAGCGTGGCGACTACGAGTTGGGCGAGGTCGACCCCGGCGTCGACGTCGGGGCGGTCCACCCGGCCGGCGACGCGGTCGCCGACGGTGGTGTCGCCGCCTCGGCCGGGAGTGCGGGGCCAGACGACCTGGTCCGCCGCGAGGTCGAGCACCAGCAGGCTCGTGTCGACCGGCTGATGTCCCGCGAAGACGGGATCAGCCACTCGGCGGTCCGTGACGAGATCCAAGAGACGATGACGGCGAACGTCAACGTGTTCCGGGAGGAGGGCGGGCTGAAGGAGGCGTTGGCCAACATCCACGAGGCCCGCGAGGCCTACCGGGACGTGGCGGTGTCGGACCCATCCCGGACGTTCAACACCGACCTGATCCACACGATCGAGACGCGCAACATCATCGACCTCGCGGAGGCGATCACGCTGGGCGCGCTCGCCCGTGACGAGTTCCGTGGTGCCCACTGGCGCAAGGAACATCAAGAACGGAAGGACGGCAGTTGGCTGAAACACACGCTCCTCTCGTGGAACGACGGCGAACCCGAGCTGTGGTACCGGCCGGTCGTTCTCGACGGGGAGAGCAAGGAGTACGAGCCGAAGGTCCGCTCGTACTGACGCCGTCGGGGCGTCTCACGTTTTCGTGGTGCCGTTCCGCGGTCGGCGGTGTTTCTCGTCGTGCTGTCGAGACGTGGCTGGTGTCGACACGTCGCAGCGACTGGGAGACAGCGTCACAGCGGCTGGTAAACAACGTCACAGCGGCTGTCGGTCCCGACGTTCCAACTGAGAACGCGTGTGGTGGGTGTCGTGGCGACGGCACCCTCGCGGCGACGACACCGACTCGTGTCGACTACTCCTCGTCGGTCTCGACGTCCAACTCCTCGACGCGGGCCGCGATCTCGTCGTCGGTCATCGTGCCGTAGCCCGTTTCGGTGTCGACGGTCGCGACGCTGAACGCCTCGCCGTCGACCTCGTCGACGACCGTCGCGAGCGCCTCCAGCGCGAGCGAGACGCCGTCCCCGAGGCTGAGTTCCTCACTCCACCCGTCTTCGAGGATCTCTTGGAGCTCACCCCGCGAGCCGCCGATTGCGGTCGCCTTCCACTCACGAGGGGTGCCGGTCGGGTCCGCGCCGAACAGTCGCGGCTCGCCGTCCTCGACACCGCCGATCAACAGAGCGACGCCGTACGGACGGGTGCCGCCACGCTGGGTGTTCTCCTGGACGTGGTCGGTAACGTACTTCGTCACCGTCTCGACGCCGACCGGCTCACCGTAACGCAGCCGGTCACCCTGCGCCATCCGGCGGGCGTAGTCGATCAGCTGGCGAGCGTCGGCGACGTGGCCGGCGTTCGTCGTGCCGAGGTGGTCGTCGAGCTTGTGGAGCTTCTCGATACTCTCGTCGATCAGCAACGGCGACGACGACTGCGTCTCGGCCGCGAGTACGACGCCGTCCTGGGTGCGGACGCCGACGGACGGTGCACCACGCGACACCGCCTCGCGGGCGTACTCGACCTGGTAGATGCGTCCGTCCGGAGAGAACAGCGAGGTTCCGCGGTCGTACGCCTGCTGGTCGTTTCCTCTCATCGTTCGCCTCCGTGTGTCGTCGTGTGCTCGTTCATCAAACCACTGTACGTGGTCTGGCGTGAAAAAGGCTCCCGAACCGAGCCCGACACGGCGGCCGCCTGGCACCGACCTGGCCTCCCGCTCGCGTTCGGGCGCCGCCGAGCGCGTCACTTACGGCAGTCGCACACCTACCGGAACGGTATGACCGAGCCACGAGTGCCGGGCGGGGGCGGGGAGACAACGGAACTCCCGTGTGGGACGGAGATCCGAGTCCGAGAGATCGACATGGGGATGCGGGAGTTCGACTGTGCGTGTGGTGAGACACACGCCGTCGTGACCGATGTCCACCCACCCGACCGGTTCCTCCCGGAGTTTCTCGTGGCGACACTCCAGGAGGCGATCGAGACGACCAGCGAGGAGATGCCGGAGTTCGGCACGCCACACCTGCTGGGGATCGTGTTGGAGGAACTGCCCAGCGAGGTAACGGTGACGGACGTGAGCGACGATCAGGAGGTCGGCTACACGATGCTGTGGGTGTCGACGTTCGACGCCCGCCGGCTCCACGAGGTGATCGTGGAGCTGGTCGTCGAGCTGATGGAACACGCCGTCTCACACAGCGACGATTCGAACGCCGTCTCGCAGTTCGAGCAACGGATGTTGGAGTTCAACGTGACGGAGTTCGTCGACCAGTACCGACGCGAACGGGAGATCGAAGAAGAAGACGTCTACCCTGCCGGTCGTGGGTGAGTCGTCGGGCGGTCGCGTGTCGGTCACGCTACGAACACGTCGCCGTTCGGTCACTCCGCGAGCGCGTAGCCGTCCGGCCCCGCCGTCGCCACGTCCCGACGGACCATCTCGTCTAACACCTCGTCGAGCCGGTCCGGTTGAGCGATCTCCATCTCGATCCGGTCGATCCCGTGGTACTCCGCGAGCAGTCGGCGGATCTCCGTCTCGTCGTACGGAGCCTGCCCGTCCTGTTCGATCACGCCCGCGGTGAGATCCACCATATCCTCCAGGAAGTTCCACGGGTAGACGACCCACGTCCACTCGTCGAGCCGCTCGCCGACGAACTCCGGTTCGAACTCCGAGGTCTGGAGCAGTTGGAGTGTCGCCGTTCGCACCTCGTCTGCGTCGCGGTCGGTGACGTACTCGTGGGCGCGTTTGATCGAGCCGCCGGTGTCTGCGATGTCGTCGATGATGAGCACGTCTTTCCCCGCGACACTCCCCTCCGGCATCGGGTACCGGACGGTCGGCTCGTCGGCCTTCTCCCCGGTGCCGACGTAGTGTTCCATCTTCAGGCTCGTCAAGTCGTCCAACCCGAGGAAGTCACAGGTGACACGCCCCGCGAACCACCCGCCGCGGGCGAGCGCGACGACCACGTCCGGCTCGAAGTTGTCGGCCTTCACCTGGTTCGACACCTCTCGACAGAGGCCGTAGATGTACTCCCAGTTGGTGATGGTGCAGTCGAACTCGTCCGGGAGGTCGCTCATTTGCGGGTGGGAGTGGCACTGGCAGGCGGATAAGCGTTTAGAGTCGGGGAGAAGGGGTGCGGCGTACCGACGAATCAGTGACACTGGTGCAGGTCACAGAGATGACGGGCGTATACGCCGCTGGGGGCGTGACAAGGAGTAGGGTGGTGAAGCGACAGAGTGAGCAAAGATACTTCAAGCTAGCCCACGAACTACAGAATAAGCGTAGCACTGTACAGAGCATCTAGTGACACGAGAACATGAGCACCAACAACACGACTGGGCTGAGGCGTGCTGCGGTGAGTTGGTACACTAGTACGCTAGCTACAATCGTTGTCCTCGGTGGGTTCGTCTTTCTGGTGCTCGTGCTCGGAGTCGGTCCGACGGGTTTACTCACTGCGTTCGGACTGAGTCTCACCGTCGCGTTCGTGACGTTGTTCGTCTCACTGGCAACGGGCTCGGATCTGGTGTACAGACTACTCGGTGGCGACTGAGGCTCCGGAGTCTGGACAGCGAAAAGAGATCAAACTCAGCCTGGTATCCGTGACGGTCCGGAGGGAAGCCACCGCCGAGTCCTCGACACCGACAGCAGAATTCCGAAACTACGGCAAGTTGGGGTTCGAGCGTCGGGGGCGATCGAGCAGTGTCATAAGAGCAGTCGCACCGCAGTCAGCGTCAGCGCGCTCACGACGAGCAGGTGGACGAGAAGCGCGGCGACGGGAGTGACCCCGACCGTCCGGAGTTCACGAACGCGGATCGACAGCCCTAGTCCGACGAACGCGACTAAGAAGAGCCCGTCTGACACGGTCGTGATCGACGCGAGTGCGGCCGCCGAGAGGAGCCCACTGTTGGCGATCACGGCCACCAACACGAACCCGAGCAGGAACTTGGGGAACTCCGACCACAGTCGACGGACACCGGGCCCTGTCGCCGAGCGGGAGGCGTACGCGACGGAGTAGGCGACCGCGACGCCACCCAGAAGCGAGTTGCGCGCGAGCTTCGTCACGGTCGCCCACTGGCCCGCCTCCGGCGAGAACGCGAACCCCGCCGCCGCGACGGGGCCAGTCGAGTACATGCTCAGCCCGGCCCAGACGCCGAACTGTCGACCCGTGAG
>JAHENP010000086.1 GCA_018609965.1 Haloferacaceae archaeon | reverse complement strand
GAAACAGTGACTGCGTTGTCGGCCTCGGGGCTCCAGTTCCGGATCTGGACGGCAGACTGGTGTCCGGACTGTCGCCAACAGACGCCAGCGTTCGCCGCCGCACTGGCGGCCGCCGATGTCGACCCGGACGCGGTGACGGTGTACCCCGTCGAACGCGGCGACGACGGGAAGGTCGGTCCGGAGATGGCGGCGTTCGACGTGGAGCTGATCCCGACGGTGATCGTCGAACGCGACGGGACAGAACTCGCCCGGTTCGAGGAGTCTGGGGCGTTCTCCATCGCGGAGACGCTGGCACGAGAACTGTAGTTGGCGGTGGTGACGACGGACGCGCAGAACGTCGTCGGCTCGCCGCGAACGGGAAACTAGAACGTCGTCAGTTCGCCGCGAACGGCACGTTCCGTCACACTCGTCACGTCCGCCAGCTTCTCGTCGACGATCGTCTCGACTTCCGACTCCACGTCGCCGACGGTGACGCCGTCTTCGGTGACGAGCCGGGCGTCGGCGACGTGTGGCTGGTCGATCGGGCGCCCGATCTGGCTCAGGATTCGGACCTGCAGGTCACGGATGCCGTCGACCTCGTCGACGACTGCCTCCGCGACCTCCGTCGAGAGGAGGTTGTAGATTTTCCCGATGTGGTTGACCGGGTTCTTCCCGGAGGTCGCCTCCATACTCATCGGTCGGTTGGGCGTGATCAGCCCGTTGGCGCGGTTCCCTCGACCCACGGAGCCGTCGTCACCCTGTTCGGCGGAGAGACCAGTGGTCGTGAGGTAGATCGAGCCGGCGTCGAGATCGTCTGCAGTGTTGACCTCGACAGAGACCGACCGGTCGGTGATCGACTCCGCGAGTTCGGTGACGCGCTCGCGAACCCCCGCGACGGCGTCCGTGTACGCCGCCATGTCCTCGACGTGCCGGTCGACCATCGCCGCCGCGACGGTCACGTCGAGGTGGTCGCCCTCGCGTTTCCCCATGATCTTCACGTCCGGCCCGAGTTCGGGGTTCTCCTCGGCGTACGGCCCGTTCAGCTCCCGTTCGGCCTCCAGAACGACCCGTTCCGTCTCCGTCAGCGGCGCGTGGCCGACGCCGTAGGAGGTGTCGTTGGCCATCGGCACCTCGACGCCGTCCTCGCCGAAGACACTCTGGAGGTCGCCCGACCCCTCGCCGAGCTTCACATCGACGACCACGTCCGTCCCCAGATCGAGTTCGGGCGCGACCGTCGCGAGGTAGTCATGGGCCGCCGACAACGCCGTGCTCTCGACAGGGAACTGCTCGCCCTCGTACGTCTTCGTCGCTCGCCCGACGATCAACAGGTAGATCGGCTCCAACACCTCGCCGCCGCCGAACGCGGGCGCGGCATGCCCGGCGACGAGCTGTGTCTCGTCGGTGTTGTAGTGGAGCACCTTCCCGACACGCTCGAGGTACAACTCCGACAACGCCCGCGAGACGGCCTCTGCGACGCCGTCACAGACGGAGTCCGGGTGGCCGACCCCCTTCCGCTCGACGATCTCGACATCCTGGTCCTCGACTGCACCGCGGTCCAACTCCGAGACGCGTACGTTCCTCATTACCCACACGGAGGACGCCCGGCCATGCTATAACTTGCGAAAAGTATCTCGGGTGGTAGGATTACTGTTGGACATTCCCCGGGGTCGCCCGGCGGGGGTTCGGTCAGTTCGTGCCGAGCAGTAAGCCGAGATACGAGGTCCGGATCTGGTCGGTCGGCTCCAGACCCAGTTCCGTGAGGAGTTCCCGCGCGCCGTCTCGGACGCGTTCGATCCCGGCCTCGTCCGTCTCCGCCTCGACCTCGACGAACTGGCCGAGCCCCGTCACCGCGTCGAGTGTGACGGTGTAGCCGTCAAGTGCGTACCGCTCTCGGTGTTTCTCGACGGTCGCGGCCGGCTCGTACCCCAGTCCGTCGAGCACGCCCGCCAGTTCCGTGCCGTCGCCGACGACCGTCTCGTGTTCTGCTCGTGTCTTCGAGCCGGCGTCGACGAGCGGCCCCTTGTAGGTGACTTTTGTCCGGTCCGCGTCGCCGTCGGCGCCGACCGGCGGCGGTTCGGCGTCCGGCGCGCCGACCCTGTCTGGGACAACAGTTTCGTCGGTTTCGGTGGTGCCGCTCTCGTCGGTGTCGGTCTCCCGGCGGATACGGAGCGCCTCGTCCGTCTCGGCGAAGTTCCGATCCGGCGCGTCGTAGTAGGTGTCCGTCTGGACGACCCCGCCGAGCGGCTCTGCGTCGTGGTCGGTCAACACCCCGCGGAGTCGGTCGTGGTTCGCGCGAACTTTCAGTTCGACCTCGTAGCTCCCGTCTGTCACGACTCTACTCGCCGCCCGGAGACAGAAGAGTCGGTCGGCTCCGTGGAGAGGAGGGAAGTCAAAAACGACTCGTCGGCGACGGACTCTGGCAGGTCGTGTCAGGTGGCCACAGACTCCGGCGGATCGTGTCAGGCCGCGACGGACTCCGCCCGACGGCGTGCCTCGCGAACGACACTCGGCCGTGCGCTGAACGTCACCACGACGCTGTCACCCTCGTACTCGACGGCCGCGGTGCCGCGGTCGTGGAGCCACGAGAGCAACCCCTGCGTCTCGCCCGTGTTCGGGAGTCGGAACTCGGCGGTCTCCGTTGGGAGCGCCGCCGACAGGGCCGCCCGGAGGGCGTCGACCCCGTCGCCGTGGAGTGCGCTGATCGCCACCGGGTGGGCCGCGTCGGGTGCCAACCGGCGGACGGTCTCGGCGCGGGCCGCCAGCGTCTCGTCGGCCACGCAGTCGGCCTTGTTCAACACCGGCACGACCCGGTCGGCCTCGCCGGCGAGTACGTCCAGTGTCGTCTCCGTCCGGCGGCGGAACTGGCCGGCCTCGCTGGCGGCGTCAACGACCGCCAACACGGCGTCGCTGTCGGCGATCTCTCCCAGCGTTGCGGAGAACGACTCCACGAGATCGTGCGGGAGATCGTCGATCAGCCCGACCGTATCGGTGACGAGCAGCCGTCGGTCGTCGACGGTCGCCCGCCGGGTGGTCGTCTCCAACGTCTCGAACAACCGGTCTTCGGTGTTCGCGGCGACGGCCTCGTCTGCGTGTGTCGCCTCCAACTCCGACAACGACAGGTCGTCGGCGAGCCGGTGGAGCAGGGTCGACTTGCCGGCGTTGGTGTAGCCGGCGACGGCGACGAGATCGAACCCCTGCTCGCGTCGCTCTGCCCGTCGCTCGGCGGCGTCTGCGGACAGAGACGCCAGATCTGCCCGGAGTTGGTCAATCCGGTCGTCCACGTCGAACACCGCCGACCCCTTCTCCGTGCGAGAGCTCATCGACTGCACCTCCGTCTCCTGACGGAGTCGCGGAAACTCGTACTCCAAGGTCGCAAGCTGGACCTGTTTCTTCGCGCGCTCGTCGCCCGCGCCGGCGGCGAAGATCTCCAACACGAGCCGGTAGCGGTCGATCACGCGCGTGCCGACGGGCAGCAACCCCCGGAGGTCGCCGTGTTGGCCGGGGGTGAGTTCGCCGTCGAAGACGACTGCGTCGGCGTCCGTCTCCTCGACCCGTTCTGCGAGCGTCTCCGCTTTCCCGCGACCGAGGTTGTACGTGCGGTCCTCGCGGCGGCGCTGGGTGACCGCGCCGACTACCTCGAACCCCGCGGCGGTCGCGAGGCGTCTGATCTCTCTGGTGTCCGGTGCTGTGTCGTCCTGGCGGGCTGCCACCACGGCGCGCCCACCACTGAGTCGGTTACCTGGCTGCATTCGTGTCGTCGCCGCCACGCCGACTCGCGCGGTGACGACAGGGCCACCACGCGAGCGACGGGCGACAGGTCACTCGTCGTCCGTCACGAGCCGCGAGCGGACTGTCACCGCTCGCACCACTCCGAGGAGCGCGTCCCGGCCGGCGCGCTCACCGGCGCGTCGAGAATACGGTCTCCATTCTATCTCTCCTGTTTGACTCCACAGTCATAACTCTGGGTGCTGCGTGGGCGGCTCCGACACGCCCCGCCGCCTACGACATCCACTCTTTCCAACACACCGACAGGATCGACTTCCCGATGGCGATCCCGCCGTCGATCGGGTCGAGTGTGGTCTCGCCGGCGCGTTCACGGTAGCTGATCGGTTCCTCAACCACGTCGTAGTCGCGTGCGACCGGACGCAACAACAGCTCCGCCGACAGGCCGGTGTTCTCCGTCCACGTGATTTCCTGAAGCAGTTCCCGTCGGTACGCGCGCATCCCGGTGGTCACGTCGTGGACCCGTTCACCCAGCAACACCGACGACACGGCCGCGAAGGCGGCGTTGCCGAACCGGTTGAACGCCGGCATCGCGTCGGCACCGTGGTAGAGCCGGTCGCCCGACACCACGTCGTACCCCTTGTTGATCCGGTCGAGAAACGTCGGGAGTGCCTCCATCGGGTAGGTGTCGTCACAGTCCGTCGTCACCACCACCGGCCGGTCGGGCGCGAGCACCGCCTCCCGCACCGCCTCGCCGTACCCCCGTGGCGGTTGTTCGATCACGGTCGCACCCCGTTCGCGAGCGATCTCCGGGGTCCGGTCCGACGAGGAGTCGACCAACACGACCTCCGCGCGCCCGTCGGTCACGCGGTCGATGTCGTCGAGTACGGTTCCGACCGCCTCCGCCTCGTTGTACGTCCCCATCACGACCGCTAGATCGTCGAAGGTGTACGCGCCCGTCTCCTCATCGTCGGTCGCGCCGTTCGTCTGCTCGTCGTTCCGTCCGTGGCCCACCTGCGTGCTCATACCGGTAGCTACCACCCGGTGAACTTGAGACTTTAGGTTCGCCTAAACCGTGTCAGCCGAGCCCACGGCCGTCCGGTTCGTCCTCCAGTTGCTTCGCCTGTTCGACCAGGTGTTCGACGAGTCCGCGGGCAGTCTCCTCGACAGCGTCGAGGTCGTCGTCGTCGGTGCCCTGGACGCGGACGTTGATCTGGTACAGTCCGAGTTCGACCTCCGGCGGGGTCTGTCCGCTCGGGCCGTTTGACCCGCCACCAGCCGGATCACTGTTCGTGTCGCCGTCGCCCCCCGTCTCGCTGTCGGCTTCTGGCATACTCTGACGACCGACCCCCGTCGGCAAAAGGGCGGTTATTCTCGCACGCCGCCGAGCGGATCTCCACTGGTTCGTGGGCGGGTCACCGAACGTCGCCGAGCGGACCGCTCCCCGTCAACTCGCTGACTGTGTCGTCCAGTGCGGTCTGGGTGTGGAGCCGGCGACATGTCTCGTCGGCGAGTCGCTTGAGGTTCACCGTGTCGTCGCGGTTGTACGACACCAGCCGTTCTAACGCGGCCTCGTCGCCGGCCTCGTACTGGTGCCACAGCCGGACGGCGTCTCGCCCGCCGATCTCCGGGCCGTCGCGGTCGATCCCCAGCTCGCGTTCAATCGGCTTCAACCCGCCCGTCAGATCCAGCCGGCGACACGGGTAGAGCAGATCCAGGTGTGGCGTGTCGACGTCGATCCCCAGTTCCGTCTCCAAGAACGGCACGTCGAAGCGCGCGCCGTTGAACGTACACAGCAGATCCGCGGCCGCGAACTCCTCACGGACGGCCGCAGGGGTGAGGTCCTGTCCGCGAACGAGTGTCGTCGTCTCCCCGCCGCGGTGGAACGACACCGTGGTCACGTCGTCGTGCCGCTCCGACAGCCCCGTCGTCTCGATGTCAAAAAAACAGGTGTTGTCGCGAAACGACTCGTAGAGCCGCCACTGCTCGCCGCCGGGCAACGCTTGATCGAAGTACGTCGTGTCGGCGTCGTCCAACCGTTCCAACGCCTCGTCGACGAACGACTCGATCCGAGCAGCCGTCGTCGCCCCAATTCCGCGGGGGCGTTGGCCGGCGTACGACTCCCACTCTGTCACCCCCGTCTCCCACAACCGCCGTTCTGTCGTCTCCCCGACACCACTGACCGGAATGAAGCTGTTCTCGACGCGCATTGTGTTCCCCGTCCGGAGTCGTCGTGTCGACCCCGACGTGTTTGGTGATGTGTGTTCGACCACCACGTATCTAAACCGTTCGCTCCTGGTGACACGTAGCGAGCGGAAGCCCACCCCTTCAGGGGTGGGAGGATGTCAAACACTACCCCGTACCGACTCGTCCCGTCTACGGGTTTTGATCTGTTCCGGCTTCTGCAACGACCGACGGCGAATCGGCTCCCGCCCGTGGGTCGGCTCCCTCCCACGACGACTGACGAACCGAGCGACGACACGCGTGGCCTGCCACCG
>JAHENP010000085.1 GCA_018609965.1 Haloferacaceae archaeon | reverse complement strand
GCGTACGGTAAGAGCGCGTTCACGCCGGCGCCGCGCTCGGCGAGCGCGTAGGCCGTCGCGCCGTAGGCGTACGCCGGCGCGTCGAACACCGACGGCGCGAGCCGGTCGGCGCCGCGGGCACCCCCTTCGACGACCGCCTCGATGTCGACCCCGGCCAACGCCGGAACGAGCAACCCCACGCTCGACAACGCCGAGAACCGACCTGGAACACCCTCCGGAACACGGAGCCGCGGGAGATCGTGTGTGTCGGCGAGATCCGCGAGATTCCCCGCCTCGCCGGTGGTGACGACCGTGTGGTCGGTCCAGTCGACGCCGGCGTCGGCCAGCGTCTCCCGGACGACCAGGAAGTTCGCCAGCGTCTCTGCGGTCGTCCCCGACCGCGAGACGACGTTGACGACGCTCCGCGAGAGGTCGATCTCCGCGAGTTTGGTCTCGATCCACGCCGGATCGACGTTGTCGAGTGTGACGATCTCCGGGGCGTCACCAGACTCGTCACCCAGCGCCTCCGCGATTGTCGCGGCACCCAGCGCACTGCCACCGATCCCGACCGTCACGACGGCGTCGAGTGAGCCGTCGCCGACCGCACGTTCCCGTGCCGCGGTGGCGGTCTCGCGGATCGCGGCGGTGTCGACCGTCTCCGGGAGCGCGAGCGCGGCGTAGCCGTGGTCTCGGTTCCGGCGGCCGCGCGCGATCCGTTCGTGTGCCGTCGCGACGCGGTCGTCGAGCGTCTCCAGGTCCTCGCGTGTCAGGCCGAGCGCGCCGCCGAGGGCGTTGCCGATGTCTACCTTCACACACGAGCGGACGACGGCGGGAACGAAAAACCGTGGTACTGCCGACGACAGGACGCGGGGGTGGTCGGGCGGACGCTCGCCGACCGGGAGACGCGACGCTTTTCTGGAACGCCAGCGTATCGTCGTCGATGACAGAGACGGAGTCGGTCGGCGAGAGTTCCGAGGGCGGCTACGGCGGGTTGTTGGGTGCGTTCCCGTACGCCGTCCGGCGGTCGGAGTCGTGGTTGTTCCGGTCGTACGTCGTCTGTGCGGCCGTCGTCGCCGCCTTCCTCTCGGTCGTATTTACGCTGGCGTTGGTCCAACAGCTCGGCGCGACGGCGGGGGAACGGTTCTCCATCGCGCGGGCGTTCGTCATCCTCGTCGGGCTGGCGGCCGTCGCGCCGACGGTCACGCCGGTGTTGTTGGTCGCCCGGAGCCACCGCCGCGGCGCCGACCGCCGCCGGGGCTACGAGGTCGGGTTGGCGCTTTCGGGGTATCTGTTCGTCGCCTCCCTGTACGGGTTGGTCGTCGCCACCGCCCCCGAGCAGTTCCAACAGACGCCACAGGGGCTGTTCGCGCCGCTCGTGTCGGCGTTGTACGCGCTGCCGTCGACGTACGCGCTGGGGATTCCCGCCGCGGGTGCGGCGGTGATCGCCGGCGCGCACTACGCGCGGCGGTAGCTCCCGCCCGTCACGACAGCCGAGACGCCCCCGTGACGAAACGCCGAAAGCCGCGCGTCGTCTACGCCTTGGCGTGACAGACGACACACACGGCGAGGAGCCGGTCGATCCGGCGGAACTGGCCGCGGAGTTGGCCGCCGAGGTCGACGGCAACTCGCCGACCGACGGAGACGACACGCCGACAGGGGCGTCCACCGAGGGCACAGCGACATCGAGCGGTGGCGTGACACAGAGCACGTTCGTCGTGACACACGCCGACGACGACTCGGCGATGCTGCGTGACGCGGCCACCGGACAGGTCCACACCCTCTCGGAGAACCCGGAGCTGGACGCAGAGACGGTCGTCAAGGCGACGGTTGCGCCGGAGCCGCCGATGGGGGTCACCGACGAACTCCGCGAGGTGACCGACGAACGGAGCGTCCGGATCGAGGCCGTCGGCGAGGCGCCGACAACACAGGCCCGTCGGATCGCTCGCGATCAGGAGCCCGGCGAGGTGACGCGGCAGGAACGCGCCGGCGACGGGGAGTTTCACGTGATCACCGTCCCGGAGGGGCAAACGGAGATCGCCGTCGAGGACGTGATGAACGACCGCGAGACCAGACTGCTCCAGGCGGCCCGCGCCGGCGCGTCGTTGGTCGAAGTGCGCTCGGAGCCGGGGGTCGTCTCCGTGCGTTACCTGCCGTAGCGACTCCAGGCGTCGGCGACACGCTCCGGCCCGGCCAGCGTCGGTAGTGACGCACTCCCGACCAGCGTGGCAGTTATGAGACACGGGAATGTACCACCGACAGATGACGGGATCGGAGGTGTCAGGTGACACACGGGAGGCGATCGTCCGCGCGACGTACCGTGCGTTGTGTGCGAACGGCTACGCCGACACGACGATCTCGGCGATCGCCGCGGAGTTCGAGAAGAGCAAGTCGTTGCTCTACTACCACTACGACGGGAAAGACGACCTGTTGGAGGAGTTTCTTCGATTCGTCCTCGACCAGTTGGAGTCGGAGTTGGCGGCCACAGACGCAACCGACGCGGAGGCGCAACTCTGGAACGTGATCGACCAACTGCTGCCACCCGAGCCGGACGCGGAGGCGATGCGGCTCCGCCGGGCGCTCGTGGAGGCGCGGGCGAACGCCCCCCACTCGGCGACGTACCACGACCGGTTCGAGGAGTCCGACGAGGTGATCGTTGACCGGCTGGCGGCCGCCGTCGACCGCGGGGTCGAGACCGGCGCGTTCAGAGCCGTCGACCCCGAGCCGACCGCGGAGTTCGTCTGTTCGACCGCCTACGGCGCCATCGAACGCGCAGTGACGTTGGAGGATCAGCGTCCGATCCACGAGGCCCGTACCGGACTGGAACGGTACGTCGATGGCTGTCTCCGTGCAGAGGAGTGACGACTGTCTCTGTGCAGAGGGGTGACGCCTGTCTCCGCACGGCGGCGTGACGACGAGGGTGGGCGGTCGTTCGTCAGCTACTTTCCCACGGGCGACGCAGACCCCGGTAATGCAACTCCTGGTGGTCGGAGCCGGCGAGATGGGGCGCTGGCTCGCGGACACGCTCGCGCCGCGGGTCGACGAAGTCGCCTTCGCCGACCGGGACGCGGCGGCGGCGGAGGCGGCCGCGCGCGGACAGACGGGCGTCGAGAGCCGCGCGGTCGCGTTGGAGACGGGGGCGTCGTTCGACGTGGTGGCGCTCGCAGTGCCGATTCCGACGGTCGGGGCGGCAGTGCGGAGTCACGCGCCGAACGCGACCGGCGCGCTCGTCGACGTGACCGGCGCGATGGAACCGGCCTTGGAGGCGATG
>JAHENP010000084.1 GCA_018609965.1 Haloferacaceae archaeon | reverse complement strand
GGCCGCGAGGTCGTCGATTCGTCTGGGTTCCGTCGCGCTGGCTGCCTCCAACAACGCGACCTGTGCCGCCGGTAGCTCCATCTTGTCTCCGTGTGTGTCGCGTCGTCAGTTAGCGGTTCCGGGACGGAGCCGACTCTCCCGACTGCGCAGCCACAGTTCGACGCCGGCGGCGGCGACGGCGCAGCCGACGACCACGGGCCAGCCGAGCAGGTACCAGCCGAACGGCGTCGGACCGACCGGGACCGCCGGGGAACTGATCGTCTCCCAGCTCCCAACCGCCGCGAGCAGTCCGAGCACGGCGACGACGACTGCCGGGGTCCGAGCGCGTCGCGCCCGGTAGAGACCGGCCGGAATCCCACCGGTGAGAACCGCGCCGACGAGCGTGTACGTGTACGGCCAGTCGAGTCCCGTCGACAGCAGGGAGGTGTCGAAGAACCACGAACTGAGACCGACGGCGGCTGCTGTGTGTGCTGTGCCGCCGACGACGGCGGCGGCCGCGACTGTCGGCCACGAGTCTGAGGCTGTCGTCACTGGTTGTGGGTAACTCGCTGGTCCGTCTACTTGTGGGTGTTCGCCGTCGCAGACTGGGAACCCTGTACTGTCTACTCGCGGCTCGGTCGCGGTGCCTCGGCGTACCGTTCGATCTGGGGTGTCGTCTCCCACCTCGTACATCTCGCCGAGCGTCTCCTCGGCACTGAGGAGGTCGTTCCAGTCGGGGGTTCGACGAGCGCACACGCGGTACGCACGGCACACTGGATAGTCGGTGCCGTAGACTGGTGACTGTTCGTGATCCGAGAGATCGATCTCACGCGAACCCCCGCACAGACTCGAACGTCCCCTCGCGGATCGCCGCCGCGACGGCGTCGGTGTCGACATCGGGCGTCTCGTTGGGGTACTTCCGGCGGAAGTAGCCGATCAGGTTCTCCACATCGCGGTCCAACAGTTCGCCGGCGTTCTCGTGGTCCGTGTCGACGGACTGGGGCCAGTCGAAGACGACGACCCCGCTTTCGCCGACAGCGACGTTGTACTCCGAGAGGTCGGCGTGGACGTACCCCACCCGGTAGGCGGTCGCGGCCTCCCGGAGAATCAGGTCCAACACCCCGACGACCTGTTGGGACTCCAGCTTAGCGTCCGCCAGCTCCGGGCCGGGGAGCTTCTCCATCACGATCGCGTGGCGGTTGTAGTCGACCGGTCGGGGGACAGACACGTCCGGGTACAGGTCCTCTAGCGTCTCGTGTTCCCGTTCCGCGGCCTTCCGAGCGGTGTAGAGCCAGGAGACGTGGTCACGGTCGGCGGTGTAGTCGCGGGCCTCCATCACCTCCCGGAAGTTGGTGTACCCCTCGCGGTGGAACTTCAGGGCGAACTCCCGGTAGGACGACACCTCGTACACGTCCGACTCCTTGCCGACGCCCAAGGGTGCGCCCACGCCCGCGACCGTGTCGCGTTCCGCGAACGTGTGGAGCGCGAGCGCGTCGTACCCTTCGAAAGCGAGCCGGTAGCCGTCGTACTGGATCGTCTTCCCCTCGACGAGATCGCGGTCGGCACACCGGTCGAGCCGGTAGGCCGTCTCTTCTTCGGTCAGATCGGTGAACTCCGGCAGTTTCTCCAGATCGACCCACTCCGAGAAGCGCATCCCCTGTTCGAGCCCGGAGAGCAGATAGAAGTCCTCCGGCTCCAGGTCGGCGACGACCCCGGCGATGTTCTCGACCATACACCGACTGGCGGGGCGAGCCGGAAAAGCGTCGCGTCGCCCGGTTGGTCCTCGACCGGACCGGTGTAAACAAGTCAGTACGGGGTGAAGAGGGAGACGAGATGGTGTGGACACCGACCGTGTACAGTGTGCTCGCCCTCGCCGCGGCCGCCGGCTCCGTCGCGCTGGCGGTGACGGCCGCCGACCGCGACGAGTCGTACGCACGGTCGTTCCGGTGGCTGATTCTCGCGATGGCCGGCTGGACCGGGCTGTACGGCGTCCAGTTGGGGTTCACGCCCCCGGCGTTCCAGCTCGCGGCGTTTCGTGCAGTGACCATCGCGGGCGGGGTCGTCCCGACGCTGTGGCTGGTGTTCGCGGCGACGTACGCCGGGGTCGGCGACCGACTCCGTGCCGTCCGGCCGTTGTTGATCGCCGAACCGGTCGTCTTCGCCGTGGCCGTTCTCACGAACGCCTGGCACGGACTCTTCTGGTCGGTCGAGTCGTTCACCTCGGCCGGCCCGGTGGGGCGGGTGCTCGTCGAGTTCGGGACGGTCCACTACCTCCACATGGCGTACAGCTACGTCCTCGTCGTTGTCGGTATCGCTGTGCTCGTCCGGGTGGCTGTCGTCGGGCCGACGGTCTCGACCCGACAGTCGGTGTTGTTGCTCGCCGGCGCGATGCCGCCGTTTCTCGTCAACGTAGCGGAGTTCACCGTCGGCGTTCCCGCGCCGGTGGGGACAACACCGTTCGCGTTCGCCGTGACCGGCGGGGTGTGGGGGTTGGCGTTGTTCCGGTTCGACCTGCTCGACCGGACGGCACCGGCCCGCCAGCGGGCGCTCGGGAACGTCGGCACCGGGTTGGCCGTCACCGACGAGGACGGACGGGTCGTCGAGATCGACGAGCTCGCTCGGGCGGTGTTCGACGGGTCGCCAGCGGAAGGGGACACGCTCCGGCCGGCGGTGCCGGACGGCGCCGAGGTGACACGGCTCGACGGGAACCACCGGACGGCGGTGATCGGCGACCGGCGGCGGGTGTTCGACACCAGCGTCGAGGCGGTGTCGGACCACCGCGGCCAGACGACGGGGTACGCGGTCGTCGTCCATGACGTGACAGCGCGACACGCCTACGAGAAACGGTTGGAGGTCGCAAACAGAGTGTTGCGACACAACCTCTCGAACGAGCTGAACGTCGTGTTGGGCCACGCCAACCACGTCGCCGACGCGACGAGTGACCCGGAGCTGGCGACCGCCGCCGAGGAGATTCGGACGGCGGCGGTCGGACTCCAGGAGACGAGTGAGAAGGCCCGCGAACTGGTCGGGTCCGAGCGCCACCACGGAGAGCCGGAGCCGGTTGCGGTCGCGGAGCCGACCAGACACGTCGCCACAGAGTTCGGCCCGGCGGCCGACATCAGACTCTCCGTCGTCGACGCGACGGCCGTCGTCGGCAGTCGTCGGGCGTACACCACCGCCGTCGAGAACGTCGTCGAGAACGCGGTTGAACACCACGACGGCGAGCCGACAGTGTGGATCGAGATCGAAGAGACGGACGGCGAGGTGGTCGTCACCGTCGCCGACAACGGGCCCGGGATTCCGGAGACAGACCGGACGGCGGTCGAACGCGGCTCCGAGACGCCGTTGGAACACACGAGTGGGCTGGGGCTGTGGATCGCACACTGGACCGCCACCGCCGTCGGCGGCGAACTCACACTCGCCGACCGGGAGCCACGCGGCACCCGGGTGGAACTGCGACTGCCGGCGACGGAGTCGTGAGCCGCACCGACAGGCCGGCGACTCTCACCGACAGGGTGAATCTGATAGCGACCGGATCGGCCCGCGTGATCCGATCAGGCGGGCGAAAGACGGACGACCGACACCAGCGGAGGGAGTCGTGAGAACGGCACGACTGTTCGAGACACTCCTGTGTGTCACGCTGTTGTGGCTCGTCAGCACCGTCTTCATGCCGGGAGATCCCGGCTCCGGTCTGTCGCGTGCCGCGGCCGTCGCCGTCGGAGCACTCGGAGTGTCCGCTCTCAGACGGGGCCGTGTCGACGCCCTGAACCTCACAACGAGTGTCGTGTTCGTCGCGTTGTTCTGTCTCGCTGTCGGGAGCGGGGTCGTGGAACAGGTGGCCGCGGTCGACGTGAGTGCGTCTCTCGGAACGCTGCCGACGGCGGTCGGGTTCGTCCTGTTCCTCGGCGGGATCTACGTGTGGTCGACTCGGCGGGTCGGTTACGACGAGGAGCGGACCGGGCCGGACGCGGCCCGTAGTTGACTTGTGTGACGGCGTCCGAGCCTGCAGCGTGACCGACACAGCCGCCGGGCAGACGGACGCCGGACCGCTCGCAGACCGTGAGTGGCGACTGATCACCGAGGAGGCACGCGGCGGCCCCGCGCAGATGGCGTTTGACGAGGTCGCCGCCGAGACCGCGGCCGCAGGCGGGCCGCGCACGGTCAGGCTCTACCGGTGGGCGCCGTCGTGTCTCTCCTTGGGGCGCCACCAGGCGCCAGAGACCGTCGACTGGGACGCCTGCCGGGCGGCCGGCGTCGACGTGACCAGACGACCGACCGGCGGGGGCGGAATCTACCACGACTCCTACGGCGACATCTCCTACTCGGTGATCGCGCCCGCCGACGAACTCCCGGGTGATCTGATGGAGTCGTACCACCTGTTGTGTGAGCCGGTGGTGGCGGCACTGCGGGCGCTCGGCGCGGACGCCGACTACGTCGCGAGCGAGCGGCCGTCGATCCACCAGCCCGCCTGTTATCTCCGCGGACTGAACCCCGCACACGACGTGGTGAGTGACGGCGGCGACGGAGGGAAGCTGGCCGGCAACGCCCAACACCGCCAACGCGAGGCGGTGGTCCAACACGGCTCGATCTCCTTCGCGGTCGACGCCGAGGCACACCTCGACTGTTTCGCCGCCCCGGAGACAACGCCCGAGACGTTCCGTGACCGCGTCACTGGACTCGCCGAGCTGACCGACGCCGACCGTGAGACAGCCGTCGAGACCCTGCAGGAGACGCTGGCCGGTTGGGCCGGCGACGCGTCCGAAGGCGACTGGACGGACGCGGAACTCGACCGGGCCGCCGAGTTGGTCGAGGCGAAGTACGCACACGACGACTGGGTGCGGGCAGACCCGCGAGAGCTACGCGAGTGACGACTCGGGAGAGCCCCCGAGCCCGCTCGACGAGATCACCCAGTTCGGGCTCGACGAGAGCGTGTCGTTCCGGGGCAGTGACGGCACACAGGTCGTCGTGTTCCACCAGTCGCCAGACACTGTCCCTGCGAGTAACGAGACGAGCAGTTACTTGACAGGTCGGTTCCGTTGTCGAGACACACGAGCAACAGTATGAAACGACGCGCTCAGTTCGCACTGGTCGGTATCTGTCTCGTCACGCTCGTCGTGATGATCGGTGCGCGCTCACTCGGCGAGACTGGTGCATACTGGGAACTGCGACTGGCGGTGACCGTCGGATCACTCGTCTTGTTGTCCGTCGATTATCTCTGGCAACGCTGAATCGGGAACGAGTGATCCGGTGATGTGGTCAGTGGTACGACAGACGGGCGCCCACGACGACTGGGTCCAGGCAGGCCCGAACGAGCCGGATCGGTGAGCGCTACTCTACGCTGAGTTCCCCGCCACCCTTGCCGTCCTCGGGCCACTCCAGTTCGAACTCGATACTCAGCTCCGTCGGCCCGCCTTCCGGTCCCTCGCGTTCGACGGCGACCTCGAAGGTTGGTCGCGCCGGGGGTGAGACGGTCACGCTGTCGTCACCGGCCTGCAGTGTGATCGGCTCGCCGTCGTCGAGGTTGTCCGCGACGGTTCGGAGCAGGCTCGCCACGTCCGCACGCGACCGGTCAGCCTCTGTCTCGAACAGGAGTTCTTCTGGCACACACCTGGGTACGTGGCCAACAGTCATGAACTGATCGCACAGACCGGTCCCGGATCGCCGTCGACACCCCACAGTCGACACCGACGCGGCTTTGAGCCGGCCGTCCCAACCGGACACATGGCAGTCAACGTCGGCGCACACACGTCGATTGCGGGCGGCGCGGACAACGCGGTTGACGAACAGGTCGAGATCGACGGCAGCTGCGGGCAGATCTTCAGCCACAGCCCGCAGGTGTGGCAGGACCCCAACATCGACGACGACGAGGCCGAGCGGTTCCGGACGGCCAGCGCGGACAACGAGATCGGGCCGTGGGTGATCCACTCGTCGTATCTGGTCAACCTCTGCACGCCGAAAGACGACCTCCGAGCGAAGAGCATCGACTCGATGCAGAAGGAGGTCGACGCCGCCGCCAAGCTGGGTGTCGACTACGTCAACGTCCACCTCGGTGCCCACACCGGCGCCGGCGTCGACCAGGGGTTGACGAACGCCGCGAGCGCGCTCGACGAACTGGACGTGCCCGAGGGGGTGACGGTGCTCGTCGAGTCCGACGCCGGCTCGGGAACGAAGTTGGGCGACCAGTTCGACCACCTCGCGACCGTCCGCGAACGGACGAGCCTCGACATCGGGTTCTGTCTCGACACTGCCCACACGTTCGCCGCCGGCTACGATCTCTCGACAGCCGCCGGCGTCAATGAGACTGTCGCCGCGTTCGACGACGTGGTCGGGTTAGAACACTTAGCGTGTCTCCATCTTAACGACTCGAAACACGACTGCGGGACGAACAAGGACGAACACGCCCACATCGGCGAGGGATTGATCGGCGAAGCCGGGATGGAACGGATACTCAACCATCCCGACCTGCGCGAACTGCCGTTCGTGTTAGAGACACCCACCGAGGACGGCAAGAGCTTCTCATGGAACGTGGAACGGGTCCGAGAACTGCGGGCGTGACTCCTCCCGGACACTCTCGGTACGCAGCTACACAGTAGTTCGTTCGGCAGACGGGGACTGTGTCCCCGCTCACTGAGCGTCGATTCAGAATATGCGGGTGGGGTACGGACCGTACTTTGTCGGGGAGACGACGGTCTCCTGTTCTGTGTCGTCCGTGTCGAACGAGTCGTCGAACCCTGTCCTCAGTTCCTCACTCCCGTACGTCGTTCCAGCGGTAGTGTCAGCAACTGACATCATAGCCGTACAGCTTTTATTTAATAAAAATTTAAACTCATATAAGACTTACTGACATGTCAGTGCGTCGTACCGGAGCGTAGCCGCTCGCGTCTCACTCGTCGCCGACTCGCAGACGGGGCGGGGAGTCTCACTCCCACGACCCGGCCGGCGGTCAGAAGCAGTCGAAGTAGGCGCCGCAGAACTCCGTCTTCGGACAGATCGGCTCGTAGTCTATGTCTCTGTCGAACTTGTCATCGAACACCGTTTTCGTTGTCTCCGTACCGTACGCCGTTCCGGGCGCTGTGTTGCTTGCCGACATCACGCAGAGAGATGTGGAACAGCTACTTATATTTTTTGATTGTACGTTGTCACCTGAACACACCGTCGACAGTAGAAACCATCTCGGCGACCGAACTGAAGTCACATCTGTCGTCCGTCTCGGACACTCTTTTTCCGAGGCTCCGTCGATGCGGTGTCGGGGATTGCCGACCGTTCGGCACGGGTAGGACCGTCGCAGCGTTCGGCGACAGGTCGACGACGGACTGTGGGGTTCCACCGCAGACACGAACAGAGACGAACACGTCGACAGAGGGATACTGAGGGAAGCGAGGCCCAACTGAGCCGTCACTGCCTCGAGATTGCGTGAACTGTTGTTCGTGGCAGGACACCTAGCCGAAAACGGAACCTCATCGGGTGAGGCGGACAACAGGTCCAGAAGTTGCGGACTGCGACGGTATCACCCACTCCGACCTGACCTGCACTGCACAGAGACGGTCTCCCCGTTCAACACCACCAGGTGCAGAGGAACGTCTTCGGGTACGCCTCAAACTCGCCGACCCCGTCGTCCGTCTCAAACGCCTTGTCAAAGGCCGTCGCCGTCTTTTCGTTCCCGTACGTGGTCCCTGGTGTCATACAATCGACTGACATACATTGCTTTCTCTTCTACTTTCTTATTATTCTTTTGCCAATTTTCAAACTACTTCCGATAGAAACATGACGACGAACACAGTGTCGAGTCGCTCGGGGTGTCAGGGTTTCCACTGTAATCGGAACCCACACCGTCAGTTGAGGAGTCGGAGATATCACGGGCAGTCAGATAAAAAAGGAACACGCTTCAACGGTGACCGTCCACGCTCAGGTCGGCCGTGGGACCGGCGGAGCGAGTCATCACTTTCACACGAACGACAGTTCAGTTTGAGTACGTCAACCGGGGACGACAGGCAGTTTCGATCCGTCAGTTACCGTGTTGTGTAGCAGTCTCAAGCAGTACACCGGCGAGAGCTGTGTTCGCCGGTTCAGAAACAGGGAGAGACCGTTTGACCTCCTCCCACCCCGTCGGGTGGGATTCCCACGGCACCAAACCGCTTGGGTGGGAGTTTCAGGTTCGCAGCCTGGTCGACATGACCGGACTCCTGGCAGGGCCAAGCCGCCGTTACTCCTATCCCATACTGGGATTCAGAGTTACTTTCTGCCCGGAACCCACTGCCAGCGGTTCGAAAGGGGTTCTTTCGAACGTAGCTTGGGCTGAATCCGATATTATCCGTTTCGTTGGGCGGCTGAACCGCCTCAGTCTAGTCGTGTGAACT
>JAHENP010000083.1 GCA_018609965.1 Haloferacaceae archaeon | reverse complement strand
GTCGTCGCCGTCGCGTCCCCCGTCGCGGTCGTCGCGACCGCCGGGGTGGGGTTGGCGGCGCTCATCGTCGGCGTCGCCGGCGGGATCGACGCCCCGGGCGCTGGCGTTCCGGAGACGGAGGTGTCGGCGATGGGGAGTCTCCACGGCGACGGCGGCCCACTCCCGGGTGTCGCCGTCGGCGGGTCAACACTGCTGGCGGCGGTCGGCGCCGGAACCCTCCTGTGGAGCGTCGTGGTGACGCTCCTGACGGTGTGAGCCGGTCGAAGCCCAGAAGTGTCACCGGCCCGTCGTATCGTCGATGGCAGACAGTGACCACCCGGTGGAGGGGTTGCCGACACCGAGCCCGGAGATGGAGCCGGCGGAGGTGATCGACACGCAGGTGTCGGCGTTGGCGGACAACGACGAGCCGTTCGCGGACGCCGGGATTCTGACGGCGTACAACTTCGCGTCCCCGGCCAACCGTCGTGCGACCGGCCCCCGCGACCGGTTCGTCCAGATGGTCCACGGCCGGCAGTACTCCCCGCTCGTCGACCACGTGGAGGCCGTTCCCGGCCCGGTCGAACGCGAGGAGGGACTCGCCGAGCGCCGCCTCACCGTCACCGGTCCGGAGGGACGGACGCTCACCTACCTGTTCCGACTCGTCCGCCAGACGACCGGTGCGTTCCGCAACTGTTGGACCACCGGCGCCGTCCTGATCGACTGATCGCCTTACTCCTCCGACGACTGATCGCCTTACTCCTCCGACGACTGATCGTCTCACACGACGGCGAGACGCCGGACTCAGTCGAGCGAGTTCGCCTCGCTGCCGCTGGACGTGTCACCGGCACCCTCCGGAACGACACGTCTGACCGTGTAACCGGCGGCGTCGATGTCCGCCAACAACCCGTCGAGCGCGGCCGCACCGGGTGTCGTCACCCGGACCACCAGGTCGGCTTTCCCGACAGGGAGCCCCGCCTCCGAGCGGTCGTGACGGACGCTCCGGATGTTGGTGTCGTAGTCGCCGACGATCCGGGCGATCTCGCCGAGCACGCCCGGCCGGTCGTCGATCCGGACGCGGAGCGTGACGAACTGGTTGCGGTCGACCAACGCCCGGGTCAACACGTCCTGGAGGGTCGCAGTGTCGACGTTTCCGCCACACAACAGGGGAACGACCGTCTCCTCGGGCGCGGTCTCGACGGCATCGGACTGGAGTGCGGCGACACTCGTCGCCGCCGCCCCCTCGACGAGTTGTTTGCTCCGTTCCAACAACCACAGCGTTGCCGACGCGATCTCTGTGTCCGACACCGTCACCACCCTGTCGACGTGTTCGGCGACGATCTCGTAGGTGAGCGAGGCGACGTTGCCTGTGGCGATCCCGTCGGCGATCGTGTCGGGGTCGTCGTCGTCGACCGGGTGGCCGGCGGCGAGACTCTGCGGGAGCGTCGCCGCACCCTCCGCCTGGACACCGACGATCCGCGTGTCGGCGCCACGCCCCCGCAGTGCGGTCGCCACGCCGCCGATCAGCCCGCCGCCGCCGACCGGGACGACGACCGTGTCGAGTTCCGGCACCTGATCGAGCAACTCCAACCCGAGCGTCCCCTGGCCGGCGACGACCGCCGGATCGTCGTACGCGTGGACGAACGATGTCCGCGGCTCGTCGGCGTACTCCTGGGCCGCGGTCATCGCCGCCGCGAACGTCTCGCCGACCAGCTCCACCTCGGCACCGTACCCTCGGGTCGCGTCGACTTTCGTCTGTGGCGCCGTCTCCGGCATCACGATCAGCGAGTCGACACCCAACTCCGTCGCGGCGAACGCCACCCCCTGGGCGTGGTTGCCGGCGCTGGCGGCGACGACCCGGTCCACCTCGCGGTCGCCACAGACGCGCTTCGCGACCGTGTTGTACGCCCCGCGTGGCTTGAACGAGCCGGTCTTCTGGAGGTGTTCGAACTTGAGCCGCACGTCTGCGCCGACCGTCTCACCGAGCGTCCCGCTCTCGACGACCGGCGTCTCCTCGATCTGTGGCACCGCGGCCAGCCGCTCGCGGGCGGCCTCCACGTCCGCCAGTGTGACTGTCACGTCTCCGGTGTCTCGCCAGGAACTGTTTGGACGTTGCGGTTACCGGAAAACGACTCGGAGTAGTTTGGCGGTCTCCACTCCCCACCGCGTAGGGCGACTCGTCCTCAGTTACCGTCACGCAGGGTGACCCGTCCCTCAACGCGTTGCGCTCCCCGTTCCCGGAGGTGGTCGGCCAACACCTCGTGTTGGATACCGTGTTCGCCGATCCGGTGGCGTTCGGTCAGCGTCGGGAACTCGTGGTCGGAGTGGAGGACGTACTCCGCGGTCGCGAGTGTGTACGTCTCGTCGTCGACGACCGGCTCACCGCCGACGCGAAGTCGCTCGACCCGTTCGGCGGCGGTGTCCCAGACGAGTTCCAGCCCGGAGACGTGGCCGTGCCACCAGTCCGGATCGCCAAAGTCGACGACGGACGCAGACATCTCTCTGGCCAGCGACCGGAGTTCCGTCCCCGTCACCGCGCAGGCGACGACCGGCTCCTCAAACGGCACCACCCCGATGCAGTCGGCGACCGTCACCGCGCCCGTCAGCGGCTCGCCGAGCCTGATCCCGCCGGCGTTCTGGAGGCCCACGTCCGTCTCTGCGGCACTGCGGTAGGCGTCGGCCACCAGGTTCCCGACTCGGGACTCTCCGCCGTGGATCGTCGTCTCCGTCCGTTCCACCCGGCCGTCAACGTGTGCGACGGTCTCGTCTACCCCGGCCTCGCTCACCCGGTCGGACAACGCCGTCGCAACCGCCGGCTCGCGTGGCGCGTCGTCGCCGATCTCGATCAACTCCCCGTTTGCCCCGTCGTCGGTCAACTCGACCGCGACGATTGCGTGTCCGTTCACCCCGGGGCGGGTGACCAGCGTGTCGGCGACGGTCTCGACACGGCGGCTGTGGACGTGACCACCCAAAACGGCGTCGACGCCGTCGATCCGTGCGAGATCGTCGTCCCCCTGCCCGAGGTGTGAGACGGCGACGACGTGGTCGACCCCCGCCTCGCGGAGGTCGGCGACCGCCTCGCGAGCGGCCGGCAGTGGGTCGTCGAACCCGAGTTGGGCGGCCGCGGGGTTCAGCGAGTCCGTCGCCGGATCGGTGACACCGAAGAACCCCACCTGCTCCCCGTCGATCTCGTGGACGACCCACGGCTCGACCCCCTCGTGGCGGTCGAACGGCGCGCCAGTCTCGTCGCGGACGTTGACCGTCACCCAGGTCGGGGCGGCGTCGGCCACCAGTTCGCGGGTGGCGTCGACACCGAAGTCGAAGTCGTGGTTGCCGAACGTCTCGACGCGCGTCCCCGCCGCGCGGTAGAAGGGGAGCGCCTGCCGTCCGTCCGTCACCAACGGGAGCACCCCCGGCGCGGTGTTGTCGCCGGAGCCGACGACCACCCCCTCGCGACCGGCGAGTGCCCCCGCCAGCCGCGCGGCCCGCTCCGGGTCGTCGTAGACGTTCTCGATGTCCGAGTGGTGCAGCAACGTGACCATCTACCCACAAAAGTCGCCGGACGGAAACGAGTGTGTCGATCCACTGCCCCCGGTCACGACGCCAGACTCACTCGTGGGCGTCGTCCCAGCCGTCGGGTTTGCGGACGTTGCCACACTCGTTGCACTCGATGCGGCCCATCGTGTCGACGGCGTTGTCCGCGGCGCCGCAGTTCGCACAGAAGAACCCCCACCGGGTCTCCCCACGTGGGTCGTCGTACGCCCGGAGAAACGCTCCCTTCGAGCCGTTGTCGCCTGCCGTGTGGTCGACGAACAGTTCGCCGGTGTGTGTGGTGACGGATTCGAGGTTCACGGTCGGTGTAGACGGCCGTGGTAGAAGTGTCTCCCGGACGACGCGGGGGAGACGACAGTCCAGCAGAGAAGGGAATCCACACGAACGTTCGGGGACAACACATCCGAAGCTGTTTATCCCCGTGCGACACACCCACGTACAATGGCACTCGAAGTGGGGATTCTCGGCGCCACGGGCGCCGTCGGGCAGCGGTTCGTTCAGTTGATCGAGCGCACGCCGCGGTTCGAGATCGGCGCGGTGACCGCGAGTCCCGCCAGCGAAGGGAAGCGGTACGACGAGGCCGCAAAGTGGCGTCTCGACACGGAGATTCCGGACGATGTCGGCGCGCTGACCGTCCGGGAGACTGCTCCCGAGGCGTTGCCAGACGATCTGGATCTGTTGTTCTCCTCGTTGCCGTCGTCGGTCGCCGCGGAGGTGGAGCCGGCGTTGTGTGAGGCGGGCTACGTCGTCTCTTCGAACTCCTCGAACGACCGGCTCGCGGCGGACGTGCCGCTGACGATCCCGGAGATCAACCCGGACCACCTCGGACTGATCGAGGTGCAGCGCGACGAGCGCGGGTGGGACGGCGCGTTGGTGAAGAACCCGAACTGCTCGACGATCACGATGGTGCCGACGCTGGCGGCGCTCGACCAGTTCGGGATCGAATCCGTCCAGGTGTCGACGCTCCAGGCGGTGTCGGGGGCGGGCTACTCCGGCGTCTCGTCGATGGAGATCATCGACAACGCCGTCCCGCACATCGGCGGCGAGGAGGCGAAGATGGAGACGGAGAGCCGGAAACTGCTCGGCTCGTTCGACGGCGGCGCCGTCGACCGGCTGGACGCGGACGTGACCGCCTCCTGTAACCGGATTCCGACCGTCGACGGCCACTTAGAGAACGTGTTCGCGTCGTTGGCCGACGACCCCAGCGCCGACGAGATCCGCGCGGCGATGCGAGACGTGGAGGGGAGTGATCTCCCCTCCTCGCCCGAGCAGTTGGTCCACGTGTTCGGCGAGGACCACCCGGATCGGCCACAGCCGCGGATGGACCGCGACCGCGGCGACGGGATGATGGTGTCGGCGGGCGGCGTCACCGCCACCGACGCGGGTGTGAAGTACAACTGTCTCGCACACAACACGATCCGGGGCGCGGCGGGAGCGTCGTTGCTCAACGGGGAGCTGTTGGCCGCAGAGGGGTGGATCTGACACCCGACTTCTACGGGGTTTCGAGGTCTAACAGCCGAGTTCTCTCTGCGCTCGGCGTGACCGCCTCGTCTGTCTGACCGCGACCCCGGGAAATGGATGCTATGTGACATATCAACGAAAGCGATAGTAGTAACTACTCCCACACGGTATGCCACTGTATGGGTAGGGTTCGGTCACGGTACGTCTACCGGTTACTGTCAGTGCTCGTCGTCACCGGGGTGGTCACCCTCGGGCTGCTCGCGGTAGTTGGCGGATACGCGGCTGGGGGGGCCGACGTGTCGGTGACGGCGGTCTTGGCGGCCGCAGCGTATCTGTTTGTGCTGAACTTGGGGCTGCTGGGGATCGTGATCGGCGGGGACGTGGCGACGGAGCTGCGGCGGCTCCGAGACACCGCCGCGGCGATCGGTGACGGGGAGCTTGACACGACTGTCGAACGGCGTCGTCCCGACGAGTTCGGCGATCTGGCCGACTCGTTGGAGACGATGCGGCAGTCGCTGCGTAGCTCCTTCGACGAGGCACGCGCAGACGCCGAAACGGCCCGCGACGAGGCAGAACAGCTCAACCAGTCGTTGCTGACGGCGGCCGACGAGATCGGCGACGTGATGGCGAGTGTCGCCGACGGCGACCTCCAACAACAGCTCGCGGTCGACGCGGACGCCGAGGCGATCGGCCGCATCGAAGACGCATACGCGGAGATGACAGTCGAGCTGTCGGCGACTATCGAGCGGCTCCGTGCGTTCGTCGCGGATGTCGAGACGACAGCAGAACGGCTCTCGATGGACGCCAGCGACGTGGCCGACACACAACAACGGCTGGCGTCCGATCTCCGACAGACGGCAGACGAGATCACTGCACACGCGGCGACGCTCGACACCGTCTCCGGCGAGGTAGCAGACGTGTCGGCGACGTTCGAAGAGGTCGCCGCCACGGCCAACGATCTCTCGGGACAGGCGGCAGAGGGGAGTGATGTCGCGACAGACGGCACCCAACAGGCGACGGCCGCGACCGACGCGATTGAGGAGATCGCGACCAGCGTCGACCGACTGGCGGCACTCGTCGCCGAACTGGACGACAGGATGTCGACAGTCGGCCAGACGACGACGCTGATCGACGACATCGCGGAACAGACGGACATTCTCGCGTTGAACGCCAACATCGAGGCCGCTCGGGCCGACACTGACGGCGACGGGTTCGCGGTCGTCGCAGACGAAATCCGGGGGCTCGCCGAGGAGACGCAGGGTGCCGTCGACGAGATCGAGGACGTGATCTCGACGACACAACAGGAAGTGGGTGCCGTCTCTGCGGAGATGGACGACACGCGGACGGAGATCGAACGGGGAGGCGAAACAGTCGACGAGGCCAGCGAGACCTTCCGCCGGCTCGCGTCGCTCGTCGAACAGATCGACGACTCCACGGAGGAGATCGCCCGTGCCACCGACGACGGTGCCGCCTCTGTCGAGGAGGTGACCGCCCAGGTGAACGAGGTGCGCGACGCGGTCGACGCCGTTGCCGATCAGAGCCAGTCGTTGGCGGACGCCGCCGAGGAGACGGCGGCGACGATGCGGGACGCAGAGGAGCTGGCGACCGAACTCGCAGAACAGACCGGCGAACTCCGGATACGGCTCGACCAGTTCGACACCCGCGAGACCGACCCCGACGCCGCCGAGATCACTGATGCCGACGCCGCCGAGACCACCGACCCCGTCGAAACCGACACAGCAAAACGAGACACAGTCGCCGCCGCGACGGGGGGTGACTGACCGTGATCACCGTCGAGACGATCCAACTACTGTTTGTCGCACTGTACGTACTCACTGCGATTGGATTGTTCGGACTCCTCTGGCGCGTCCCGGAGCGACTCCGGCGGTACAGCGGGCTCCTGATCGCCGTCGTGGTGGTGAGTGGGCTTGACCTCTTCATGCAGTGGGCGGGTGTCGGCTCCGTCGCGGTCGGGAGCGGAGAGGTCCAGCTCACCAGCACCATCTCACAGACGATCCAGTACGTCGTCCTGTACGGTGGCGTGGCGGCACTCGGCGGCGCGTCCCGGCGATTGACCGCCGCACTCGTCGTGGTGGCGTTGTTCCCGTCGTACGTCACACAGTTCCTCCCGGTCGTGGGGCTCGGGGAGGTCGCGGCACTGCTTGTGATCATCGCTGCGTTCCTGCTGCCGCTGCCAGTCGTGTTGTACCTGTTCTTCGGGCCGATCTGGCGTGCTGCCACACAGCTTCCGCCACAACGGCGACTGCTCTACTGGAAGGTGCGGAACCTGATCCTGTTCGTCTACGCGATGGTGATCGCCTACATCGGACTCGTCACCTTCGGTCTCCTGACTGACTCGGTGTTGACATCGTTGTTGTTGCAGTACGCCGGGTTCGTCTTCTCGGGTGGGATTCCGACGTTCCTGGTCTACCGGTTCACCACCGACGACGCCAAACAGGTGCCGGCGTTGTTCACAACGGGAGCGACCGACCACGAGAGGGACGCCGCCACGACACCGCGGGCGTGACTCGTTCGAAGTGGCCCTGTCGGGACCGGTCCCCTGCCGGTCGTCACGCCACACCATCCCCCTGAACGGTCGATCCACCACGTTTTTCTCTCCCCCCGGCCACCCGACAACATGGATCGGTTACGCGAGTCGTTGCTGGAGGCCCCGATCATCGAGAAGGGCGACTACGAGTACTTCGTCCACCCGATCAGCGACGGCGTCCCAATGCTCCAACCGGAGCTGCTCCGGGAGATCGTGATCAAGATCATCCGCAAGGCGCAGATCGAGAACGTCGACAAGATCGTCACGCCGGCGGCGATGGGAATCCACATCTCGACGGCGGTGTCGCTGATGACGGACATCCCACTGGTCGTGATCCGCAAACGGGCCTACGGCCTCGACGGAGAGGTTGCGCTCACTCAGGTGACGGGCTACTCCGAGGGTGAGATGTACATCAATGACGTGTACGAAGGGGACAACGTGCTCGTTCTCGACGACGTGCTCTCGACGGGCGGGACGATGAAGGGGATCTTGACCGCGCTCGACGACATCGGCGCGAACATCGTCGACGTGGTCGCGGTGATCAAGAAGGCCGGCGAGAACGAACTCGACGACACCGACTACGACGTGAAGACGCTGATCAACGCCGAAGTGGTCGACGGGCAGGTGGAGATCGTCGATCCGACCGGCGACGGGTGAACCCGGGAGAACAGCCGATCTGGCCGTGACTGAGGCACTGTTGCACCCGGTAGCCACAACGGCTATCTGCATACATCTGCATACACGTACACGATGCCGGTTCGGATGGACACACACGACCCCGAGATCGAGCTCACTCCGGGAACGACGAAATCGGAGATCGTCTGTCTCCTCTACGAGAACCGCGGGCTCGGCTACCGTCCCTCGGAGATCCGCGACCGGCTGGACCTCCCGCGCGGGACAGCACCGACGACGCTCGGTCGACTCGTCGACGAGGGGTACGTTGGGAAGACGAACGACGGGCTCTACTACGCGTTGACGGAGCGTGACGACCTCGGTCGGTACGCGGCCGCACGCGAACAGACGAGACGCCTGTTCGACGAGACGGGAACGCCCGAGGAACCGCCGGAGTCGGACGTGGATCTCGACGAGATCGAGAGTGAAGTCG
>JAHENP010000082.1 GCA_018609965.1 Haloferacaceae archaeon | reverse complement strand
TCCGCATCCTCGTGGACGGCGGGCATGAACCGCTCGCCGTCACCGTCGCGCAACACCCCGCCCTCGCCGCGGACGGCCTCACTGATCAAGAACGGGTCGTCACCCTCGACGGCGTCGGTGTCGAGGACGGTCGGGTGGAACTGGACGTACTGGGTGTCGACCACGTCCGCCCCCGCGAGTGCGGCCATTGCGACCCCGTCACCGGTCGCGCCGTCGGGGTTGGTGGACTCGCGGTACAACGCGCCGATCCCGCCCGTCGCGAGCACGGTCGCGCCGGCGACGGCGGGGACGGCCGCTCGGTCGCCGTCGGTCTCCAACAACGCGCCGTGGACCCGCCCCTCGTGGGTGAGCAGGTCGTACGCCGCCGTGTCGGCCAGGAACCGGACGTTGTCGTGGTTGTCGAGGTGGGCGAGAAACGGCCGGAGCAGATACTGCCCCGTCGCGGCGTCGACGTGGAGAATCCGCCGTTCCGAGTGGGCCGCTTCCCGGGTCAAATCGAGATCGCCACCGTCCGTGTCGAACTCGACACCGAGCGTGTCGAGCAACACCTCCTCGACCGCCTCCCGGGCGTCGCCAACGAGTACGTCGACGGCCGCGGGGTCGGACTCGCCGGCACCGGCCGCCCGGATGTCGGCCGCGAACGACTCCGGGTCAGATTGGGTGACCGCGATCCCACCCTGTGCCCAGTCGGTCGCGGCGTCCTCCGGCCGGGTCGCCTTCGTTGCGACGAGCACGTCGTCGCCGGCGCGGGCCGCGGCCAGCGCGGCCGCACAGCCGGCGATCCCGCTGCCGACGACCAACACGTCCGCCTCGTACTGCGCCGGGTCGCCCCCGTCCGTGGTGAGTGCGTCCGTCATCCTCACAGCTCCAACATGCGTTCGGTCGCCACCTTTGCCAGTTCCTTCTCCCGCGGTGTGACCTCCACGACGTTCCGTTCGTCGCCCTCGACGAGCCCGTCGAGAATCCACGAGAGGTAGTTCGGGTCGATCTGCCGCATCGCGTTGCAGTCCATACAGGCGTCACCACACAACGGCAGTACCTCCACCTCCGGGTTCCACCGGTCGAGGTGGTTCGCGAGGTGGATCTCCGTCCCGATAGCCCACGTGTCGCCCGGGTTGGCGGTTTCGACCGTCTCGGTGATCGTCGCCGTCGAGCCGACCACATCTGCCGCCTCGACGACCTCGCGGCGACACTCCGGGTGAACGACAACGTTCGCGTCTGGGCGCCGTTCGCGCAACTCCTCGACGTGGCTCTCGCGGAACCGTTCGTGGACCTGACAGTAGCCGTCCCAGAGGATGATCTCCGCGTCGGCGACCTCCTCGGCGGTCTTCCCCTCGGGGTCCCACGGGTCCCACTCCACGACGCTGTCTTCCATCCCCAGCTCGTAGGCGGTGTTCGTCCCGAGGTGTTTGTCCGGGAGGAACAGGACGGCGTCACCCTGCTCGAAGGCCCACTCGAAGGCGTCGGCGGCGTTCGAGGAGGTACAGACCAACCCCCCCTGCTCGGCACAGAACGCCTTCAGGTCGGCGTAGCTGTTCATGTAGGTGACGGGCGTGATCTCCTTGTCGCCGGCCGCCTCCGTGATCTCCGCCCACGCCGCGTCCACCTGCAACGCCTCCGCCATCCCCGCCATCGGACACGACGCCTCCATCGACGGCAACAGGACGGTCTGGTCGTCGTCGGTGATGATGTCTGCCGACTCCGCCATGAACGTCACGCCGCCGAAGACGACGTACTCCGCGTCCGACGCCGCGGCCTGCTTCGACAGCTGGTAGGAGTCGCCCACGAAGTCCGCGTGTTCGACGATCTCCCGGCGCTGGTAGTTGTGGCCCAGGATTACCACGTCGTCACCCAACTCCGCGAGCGCCGACTCGATCCGCTCAGTCCGCTCTGTCTCGTCTAACTCCCGGTAGCGCGCCGGAAGCTGTTCGAGGTTGTCGTACTTGAACAGACTCAGGTCCGTCTCGATGTCTGCCGTCTCCATCCGTGGCATTGTGGTCTCCTCGTGTTCAGAGTCCAATGTTGAAGAAGATTTCTCTTCGATACTCAGATCGGAGAGAGACTCAACCGAACGAGTCGACTCCGTCGGTTCTCTGCCACGTTCGACGCGACGACAGAAAAGAAGTAGTTCAGTTTGAACGACCGAAGAGGTTTCTTTGGGTGGCTGGGCGGTTCGTCTGCAGTCGGCGTTACACGTTGTCACGCCCGAAACGCACACGGAACGCGTCTCACACACGGAGAGACACCGCCGCCGGCTACTTACGGGCAGGCGAACGGCTCGGGGGTGTGTTCCCGAGTCGACTGCCCGTCACGCTGGTTGTTCTCGTCGTTTGTACCGCCGGCTGTGGCGGTGTGGTGAGCGACGCCGGCAGCCCGACCCCCGAGCGGCTCGACGCGCCACCGGGGGTCGAGACGAACGGTGTCACCGATCCGACTGCGCTCACTAGTGCACACGGGAGTGTTCTGTCGAGTCGGTCGTACACGACGACACAGACGACGACCGTCACCTTCGACAACGGGACCGTGTACGTTGAACGCGTTCAGAACGCCACCGTCGCAGGGCCGGACAACTACCACCTCTCGGCCACCCAAGGTGGCACCCGTACCCCGGTCGGTTACGGGTCTCGTGTTGCCTTCTACGTCGACGGCGACACGGAACGACAACTCGTCGTCGAGTGGGACGGGAACCGCACCGTCCGGCAGGAGCCAGTCGGCTTCGTCGGGCGAGACGACTCCTTCGGCAGGCTGCTCCAGCGGCGAAACATCGGCAACGAGGGCACCGTCTACCAACTGCTCGCGTCTGCCGAGACGCGGACGGTCGAGTCACAGCCCGCCGACGACCGCTACCGGATCGCGGTCGACGGCGCGACACCGACGGCTCTCCCGTTTGTCGCCGACGCCGGTCCCGCGAACGCCACTCTCCACGTCACGCCTGACGGGGTGGTGACGGATCTCGTCGTCAGCTACACGGCGACCGTCGGCGGCGAACCGGTTCGGGTGCAGACGGTGATGCGGTACGAGGAGATCGGGACGGCGACCGTCGAACGGCCCGACTGGGTGGGGTGATCGGTCGTCTGTCGTCGACAGTCGATCCGCCAGTACAAATCCGCCGCTCCCGGTTCACAGACCGAGAGAACGGCTCTGGGTTGTAAAAAGAGGCTACGCCCGAAAC
>JAHENP010000081.1 GCA_018609965.1 Haloferacaceae archaeon | reverse complement strand
GCGTAGACGACGGTGCTGTCCTGGGGAACGCCGTTCGTCTCCACCAGTTCATCGAAGTACCGCCGCGCCAACCCCGTCCGTTCGTCGTCCTCCGGCAGCCCCGACCGGAGCATGAACTCCACGCGGTCGGGGTACTCTGCGGCCGCCTGCTCGCCGAACAACACCCGTTCGGAGCCGGTGATGGCGTCCTCGTAGGTCGCCAGACAGGTGAGCGTCTTCACCGTCTGTGTCGCCCCCGACGCGTCGGGGTGTCGCACCACCGTCCGGGTCGATCCCAGCTTCACGCCGACCGGGACCGACTCGGAGGATTCGAACCCGTCTGTCTCGTCGTCTGCTGACATACAGTCCCCCTCTGCGTGGGCCAGTGGTGTATCCTTTCCGGGCACCACCGACCCGATCACCGCAGCGCGGCGAGTCGGGCGACGAACAACAGACTCGTCCGGTGGTGAGACGGCGCCAACTGATCGTTGCCGCCGGCGGACAGCCCCGGCAGCAGCTCCGTCAGCGTCTGGACGGCGTCCGGCCCGATCCACTGGACCCGCTGGTAGTAGTGCAACGCCTCCTCGGCGCGGTCGTGGCCGCCGACGGCGACGAGAAACTCCAACCAGTCCAAGGCGAGCCGGGCGCCCGGCGCCGCGGCGGGCAACGACGGGAGGTACGGCCGCTCGGCACCACCCTGTGCCGCCTGGAGGTAGTAGACATCACCCAACTGTGCGGCCATCACGCTCGCTTCCGCCTGGCCGAGGAAGTCTGCGGGCTTCGCCCACCGCTCGTCTTCGTCCGCCGGGTCGGCGGTTGGACTCGCGGCGCCGGCGAGCGTCCGCAGTTCCTCGGGGTCGTACTCCTTGGGATCGAGCATACTCTCGCGTTGTCTACCTGTTCGTCGAACCAGCCTAAAGACGTTGTCCCGCTCGTATCGCCGCTGAGAACTGTCTGACGCCGACGGGGAACCGACGGCGACGTGTTGGGTGGCGCCGACGGAGAACCGACGGCGACTTGTCCGCGCGCGCTTACTGTTCGGTGTGTACACGGGACGCACCCAGCAGCCCTGCTGTCTGTGTGACGACCACGACACCAGCCACCGGATCGCCGTCCCGCCGCGCGCGATCCAACTGATGGAGAACGGTGACCCGATCGCCTGGCGCGACGTGGTCGGTGCCGTCACCCTGGAGTTCTGTGAGTCCGACTGGGCGGTGGTGCGTGATCTCGTGTTGGAGACCGGGATGTCGCCGTTGTCCCGGTGTAACGTCGCCCGCGCGGACTTCGATCTCCGGGAGGACTTCGAGGCGCTCCTCAACGACACCCGCGGGGAACCCGACCAGACGGAACTGGAGGAACGACTGCTCGCGGAGGCCGCCGAGACGGTCGCGGCCGCCGACGACCCGATGACCGAAGATCGAGACCTCGTCGAGGCACGAGTGGTGCAGTTGTCGTTGCAGGAGTTGGGTGTGGCGGAGCCGTAGTCTGTGATCAGTAGAACCAGACGTAGTCGTCGTCCTCGTCGAAACGTTCGAGGAAGCGTTTCCCATCCTCCAGACTCCGCAGCGTCACAGTTCCACGCCCCTTCTCTCGAACGAGACCGACGGCGATCAGGTCGTCGATTGCCTCCGCGAGTACGTCTCCCTCGTGTCCACTACACCAGCCTCTCAGCGTCTGTCGTTGGACGTGCCGCGAGCCGACAACTGGCTCGCGGACCATCTTGGAGACAATCTCGAGGTGAACGGTCTGCCACTCGTCCATCTTCAGTTGTCTATTTTTGTGTGGATTAAAAGTGTGTCGAGAGAAAAGGAGAGTGTTTCGAAAGAACCTCACCCGCTAAAATCACTGCACGACAGTGTATCGAACTACTTGTAGCGTGTCTTACGCGACAGTGTATCGGACCGGAAGATATTAAACTGTGTGCTACAGCGATACACGGTACGCGCAGAACAGCTGGAACGGTCGGCTTGTATGTCAGAAGAAAATCACTACGAAGAGAGAATGTCGACACCACAGACCACACAGGACGAACGGAGTTACGCAGAGCGGGCTGCACTGAGTACGTTGCTCGGTGAGGGGCCGAGAGTGAAGATTCTCGCAGTCCTGCTCGCAGAGGGCCGCGACACGAACGTGACGACAATTGCGGATCTCGGCGGGATGAGCCGGAGCTCTGTCTATCGGCACATAGACACACTGATCGATCTCGGAGTGGTCGAACAGACCCGAGAGGTGAGTGGAAGCCCGTTGTACCAACTCAACCGCGACAGCCAGGTTGCAGAGCGGTTGGCCCAGTTGGAGTACGAACTCGTCGAACTGGTCGCCGACGGGGACGACGAGGGCGAGGAGTCGTTACAGTTCTCCGAGTCACCGCCGTAGCCGTGCTGTTCGTCGTCCCAGACCGACGGATTGAGGTGAGTTTTGCGCGAACTGCCGGCAACGATGTTCGACAAAGTGCTCGTCGCCAACCGGGGAGAGATCGCCGTTCGCGTGATGCGAGCCTGTGCGGATCTGGGGATCGAGACGGTCGCCGTCTACAGCGAGGCGGACAGACACGGCGGCCACGTCAGACACGCCGACGAGGCGTACAACGTCGGGCCTGCCCGCGCGGCCGACTCGTATCTGGACGGTGAGGCGGTCGTCGACGCCGCGCGCCGCGCCGGCGCGGACGCGATCCACCCCGGCTACGGCTTCCTCGCGGAGAACGCAGACTTCGCCCAGCGGGTCCGCGATGCCGAGGGGATCACCTGGGTCGGGCCGAGTCCGGAGCCGATGCGCGCACTCGGCGAGAAGACGAAGGCCCGTTCAATCATGTCTGAGGCGGGTGTGCCGATCGTCCCCGGGACGACTGACCCCGTCGAGGAGGCCGAAACCGTCCGGGAGTTCGGCGACGAGAACGGCTACCCGGTCGCGATCAAGGCGGAGGGTGGCGGCGGCGGCCGCGGGATGAAGGTCGTCCGGGACGCCGACGAGGCCGCCGACCAGTTGGAGTCGGCCAAACGCGAGGGGGAGGCGTACTTCTCGAACGACTCCGTCTATCTCGAACGGTATCTGGAGAACCCGCGACACATCGAGGTGCAGATCGTCGCCGACGAACACGGCAACGTCCGCCACCTCGGCGAGCGGGACTGTTCGCTCCAACGCCGCCACCAGAAGGTGATCGAGGAGGGGCCCTCGCCGGCGCTGTCGCCGGCACTCCGGGAACAGATCGGCGAGGCCGCCCGCGACGGCGTCCGTGAGGCGGGCTACACCAACGCCGGCACCGTCGAGTTCCTCGTCGAGGAGGACCCCGACCGCGAGCCGGGCGAGCGGCTCGGCCCGGAGACGAACTTCTACTTCCTCGAAGTAAACACCCGAATCCAGGTGGAACACACCGTCACGGAGGAGCTAACAGACATCGACATCGTCGCCGAGCAGCTGCGGATCGCCGCCGGCGAGGAAATCGGCTTCGCACAGGACGACATCGAGCTGGACGGCCACGCCATCGAGTTCCGGATCAACGCGGAGAACGCCGCCGAAGAGTTCCAGCCCGCAAACGAGGGGCGTCTCGACGTGTACGACCCGCCGGGCGGGATCGGCGTCCGGGTGGACGACGCGCTCCGACAGGGTGACGAGTTGGTCACGGACTACGACTCGATGATCGCGAAGCTGATCGTCTACGGGGCGGACCGCGAGGAGTGTCTCGCGCGGTCGGCCCGCGCGCTCGCGGAGTACGACATCGAG
>JAHENP010000080.1 GCA_018609965.1 Haloferacaceae archaeon | reverse complement strand
GCTTCTCCTCGCGGGTGAACCGGTCGCCGGTCGCCGACAGGAACACCAACGCCGGCCGGATGAGAAACACGACCGCCAACACGATCAACACGCCGCCGACACCCAGCTCCAGCAACACGTCGAACTCTAAGAGTGCGGCGAGGTTGATGAACACGAACGACAGTACGACCAGCGTCACGTCGCCTTTGAAGTCGGTAATCTCCTCCTCGTAGGGGACGCCGACGTTCGCGAGGACGAGCCCGGCGGTCGCGACGGCCGCGACCCCTGCCTCCGACCGGAGCAGGTTGGCACCGCCGTAGGCGACCAACGCCCCCGCGAGCACGAGTAGTCGTGCGTTCTGCGGGGCGTTCCCCGGCGAGAGATCGACGTACTGGAGCGCGACGTACACCGTGGCCGCGACCAGTCCACCGACGAGGATACCGATTCCCAGCCGCTCGGCGAACAGGAGCACGAACTCCCCGACGCCACCCCCCTCGCCGATCAACAACTCGAAGAAGACGACCGCGACAATCGCCGCGGTCACGTCGTTGACGATCCCCTCCGTCTCTAGGGCGGCGGCCACTCGGTCCCGCACCGGCACGACCGACAGAATCGGCGTGACGACCGTCGGCCCGGTGGCGACGAGCAACGCTCCGATCAGCGCGGCGACGAGCCACTCTACCCCCAACGCGAACCGGACGGCCAACGTCGTCCCGCCGAAGGCGATCACCGCGCCGAGGGTGATCAGTCGTAAGGCGACGCTTGGCGCTTCCCGGAGCTTCGACGCCCTGAGGTGGAACGCCCCCTCGAAGACGATGATCGCGACGGACAGCCCCACGATCGACGGGAGCGCGTCGCCAAAGGAGTTCGGGGTGATCAGTGGGTCGACACCGGCGACGAACCGTGCTGGCCCCTCGGGACCGAGCAACACCCCCGCCGCAACGAGGAAGATGATGCTCGGCACCTGGAAGCGATCAGCCAACACCTTCGCACCGACACCGACGGCGATGATCGTCGCCGTCACCGCGATCAGTGCTGCGCCGGCCATCGGCTCACCTCCATGTCTGGGGTACGAACGCCCCCGGATATAAAAGACACTCACTACCGGCCGTCGCGTCTGGGGGGTTCCGGCGACAGCCGTGTCACCTCGACGGTGCTTGCCTCACAGCGCCACGCCGAACACCGCCTCCGAGAGAAACGACACGAGGAACATCCCGCCGCTGGCGAGAAACAGTCGTCCCTCGTCGCCGACCCGGTCGTCGGCACGCACCGGGAACCACGCCGCCGGGGGGAGCCGTCGGACGAACCGTTGGAACCCCGTCGGCTCCGCGAGTGTCGTCTCCTCACCGCCCAGCGACGGTCCACTGCCGCCCTTGCTGTCGTCGTCACCCAACGACGACGACGCGTCCCGGAGCCGGCCGAGGAAGCCGTTGCGCCGGAGTGCCGGCGCACGCGACCCGACCCACGTCCGCACCGTCGCGTAGCCTAAGTGGAGCGTCCCGCCGAAGAACAACCCGAACTTCGCCGCCACCGCCGCCGCCGACAACCCCCCGAGTGCGACACCCAACGCCGCCGACAGCCCGGCGACGACGGCCGTCAGCGCGAGCGCGTACTGTGTGGCGTCAAGCAGTCGGCGCGTCCGGGTCCGACGCGGCGGGCGGCGGTCGACTCCCATCAGTCGTCTGCGGCCGCCTGATCGTCGGTCGGTTGGTCACGGAGGTTGGCCACCTCGCTCGCGACGGCCGCCGGCTCGTCGTGGTCCGCACGGTGTCTGTGACACCGACTCGTCCGGCCGGCCTCACCCACACTGTGTGCCTCGGGATACTCCGTGTCACAGATGCCGCCAAACTCCGAGGCGAGCAGGTCCCGGGCGTCCGTCGCGTCGCCCGCGTCGACACGGTCGGCCGCCTCGTCAAGCACCTCCTCGACCGCCGACGACGGCGCCACGTCGCCGAACAACTCCGTTACGACCTCGCCCGCGTTGTCGTAGTCACCACCCAACCCGAGCCGTTCGCGGGCCACCTCGACGAGCGACTTCGAGGCGCGACTCCGTTCACGAACCACGTCCCGGAACTCCTGGATTCGTTCCCAGACATCGTCGTCGACGTCCGCGTACGCGTCGGGCCGCACCGTCACCGGACACCGTGTCGCGAACGGACACCCCGAAGGGGGGTCACGCGGCGACGGCGGCGACCCCCGCAGTGTGATCCGATCCTTCTCCACGCTCGGGTCCGGCTCCGGAATCGCCGACAACAACGACGCCGTGTACGGGTTTGCCGGGTCCCGGAACAGCTCCTCTGTCGGGCCCAGCTCCATCACGTTGCCCAGATACATCACCGCGACCCGGTCACAGATGTGTCTGACGACGCTCAGGTCGTGGGCGATGAACAGGTACGTGAGATCGAACTCTGCCTGGAGATCGTCCAACAGGTTCAACACCTTCGCCTGGACGGACACGTCCAACGCCGACACCGGCTCGTCTAACACGATGAACTCCGGTTCGAGCGCCAACGCCCGGGCGATCCCGACCCGTTGGCGTTGCCCGCCCGAAAACTGGTGGGGGTACCGGAAGTAGTGTTCCTCCTGGAGCCCCACCCGGTCGAGCAGGAACCGGACACGGTCCCGCCGGATCGCCTTCTTGGGCACCTCTAATTCGACGGTCAGCGTCTCTCCCGACACGGACACGGAGAGCTCCTCGGCCGACAACGGGAGCGACTCCCGCACCGACACCGAGTCGCCAGAGACGACGATGTCGGCGTCACGCTGTGTGTCGACCGCGCGTGCGTCCCCGCGGACGGTGGTCACCTCCTGGCCCTCGACGGCCGCCGTGAGGTTCGGCCAGTCGTGGACATCCAACGGTTCCCGGATGATCTCCCCGACGGTCATCCGGTCGTTCAGACTCGACTCGGGGTCCTGGAACACCATCTGTGCGTCCCGTCGCCACCGTTTCAGCTCCGTGCCCGACAGGCGGGTCACGTCCCGGCCGTCGAAGTCCACCTGGCCGGCGGTCGCGGTCTCCAACTGGACCAACGTCCGGCCCAGCGTGGTCTTTCCACAGCCGGACTCGCCGACTAATCCGAGCGTCTCCCCGCGGTGGATGTCGAAGCTGACGCCGTCGACCGCCTTCACCGGCGGGTCCGAGAACGGCCCCCCGCCCTCGTCGTAGTACGTCTTCAGCTCCCGTACCTCGACCAACGGCTCGCCGTAGTCGTTCACAGTCGTTCACCTCCCTCACTCTCGACGTGGTAGTCGTCGATCCGACGCGCCTCCGGCACGTCCTCGGGGTAGAGCAGACACCCGACCCCGTGTTCCTCCGGGTCACCACCCGACTCCGGGGCGACCGTCTCCGGGTGGACGCTGGTACACTCGTCGAACGCCTTCGGACACCGGGGGGCGAACCGGCAGTCGCTGGCCGGCGCCGTCGGCGTCGGCACGTCACCCTCGATCGTCTGGAGCCGGTCGGCGCCGACCTGTCGGCCGGGGATCGACCCCAACAACCCCTCCGTGTACGGGTGGGCCGGCGAGTCGAACAACGACGCCGCCGGCGCGCTCTCGACGATCTCGCCGGCGTACATCACGTTCACCCGGTCGGACATCTCCGCGATCACACCCATGTCGTGGGTGATGAACATGATCGCCAGATCGCGTTCCTCGGTCAGCCGTTGGAGCAGTTGGAGGATCTGTGCCTGGATCGTCACGTCCAGTGCGGTCGTCGGCTCGTCACAGATCAACACCTCCGGATCACACGCCAACGCCATCGCGATCACCGCTCGTTGGCGCATCCCGCCGGAGAACTCGTGTGGGTACTCCCCGAGCCGACGGGGGGCGTCCGGAATGCCGACCGCCTCCAACAGCTCGATCGCCTCCTCGCGGGCCGCCTGTCCCGACAGATCCTGGTGGAGCCCCAACGCCTCCCGGATCTGGTTGCCCACCGTGTAGACGGGGTTGAGACTCGACAGGGGGTCCTGAAACACCATCGCGATCCCACCACCCCGGAGCTGGCGGAGCGCCTCTTCTGGCGCGGCCGTCATCTCCACGTAGCCGTCGGTGATCTCCCCGTTCGACCGTTC
>JAHENP010000079.1 GCA_018609965.1 Haloferacaceae archaeon | reverse complement strand
CTCCAACCCCGCCGTGTCGGCGGTCGCGTCGCCGGTCTCCTCGATCTCGCCGAGCATCGCGTCGAGGATGTCGACGGCCTCGAACAACATGTCCATCAGCTCTGTCGTCACCCTGATCTCCCCGTCCCGCACCTCGTCCAACAGATCCTCCATCGCGTGGGCCAGCCCGGAGAACTGCTCGAACCCCATCGCGGCCGCGTTCCCCTTCAGGGTGTGTGCCGTCCGGAAGATCAGATCCATCGCCTCCGGATCGTCCGGGTCGGCCTCCAAGTCCAGCAACGCGTTGTTCAGGTCGGTGATCCCCTCCTCGCTTTCACGGACGAACGTCTTGTGTGCGTCAGACATCGACTGGGCCTCCAACGATTCCGCCGGCAACCTCTCCGAGCGGCAGTATCTCGTCGACACAGCCGGTGGCGGCCGCCCGCTTGGGCATCCCGTACACCACCGACGTGTCCTCGTCCTGTGCGATCACGCGAGCGCCGGCGCGTTTCAGCGCCTTCACGCCCTCCGAGCCGTCGGCACCCATCCCGGTCAACACGACGCCGATCGTCGGGTCGTCGATCGTCTCTGCGGCCGACTCGAAGGTGACGTTCACGGACGGCCGGACGCCCTGGTCGCGGTCCTCGTCGACCGTCTTCACCCGGAGCCGCCCGTTCCGGTAGCTGGACACCTCCAGGTGTTTCCCGCCGGCGGCGACCAACGCCTCCCCTTGCCCGATCCGGGCGCCGTCCGCGGCCTCCCGAACGTCCAGTTCTGTCGACTCGTCGAGCCGGTCGGCGAACCGCCCGGTGAACGCCGACGGCATGTGTTGGACGATCAACACTCGGATGTCGGCGTCGGCCGGCAACGCGCTCACCACCTGTTCGACCGCGTCCGGCCCGCCCGTCGAGGAACCGATCAACACGGTCGTGTCCGGCTCGACTTCGACCGTCTCCGGCTGGTGGTCCGTCGACTCCGGCTCCTCGGCGGTTGGCCCGCGGTCTGTGAGGTTCGCGTCCGCCACCGACCGCACCAGCTCGACGAGCTGCTCTTCCAGATCCGTGACGGCCGCCGACACCTCGCCGCCGGGCTTGGCGATGAAGTCGACCGCGCCGGCGTCTAATGCGGCGAACGTCTCGTCGGCACCGTCTTCGGTGTACGCCGACAACATCAGAATCGGCGTCGGCGTCGCCGACATGATCCGTTCGGTCGCCTCGATCCCGTCGACACGGGGCATGTTCACGTCCATCGTCACCACGTCCGGACGGAGCTCCTCGACGACCGCGACGGCCTCCTCACCGTTCTCCGCCTCACCGACCACCTCCACGCCGCCGGACTCCAAGGTGTCCGTGATCAGCCCGCGCATGAACCGGGAGTCGTCGACGACGACGACCTCCGGCGACTCCCCGACCGTCACGGACACCCACCTCCGGGTCGCGGTGGGTTCTGCCGTCTCATGCGTGTACATATCGGAAACGTTCTATTCAACTCTCTGGTCCGATTTTCACCCCCGATAACTCAGGGGACAGCGTTAACATTGTCGCGGTCGGTGAAGGCGACATGGCCAGCCGACAACGCACGGAGGGAGACGGTGGGGCCGGCGAGTCCACACAGGTGTTGGAGTTCGGACTCGGCGACGAGACGTTCTGTCTCGACATCGGGTACATCGACGAGATTGTCGACGCGGGGGATCTCACCACGATTCCGAACTCCCCGCGACACGTCGAGGGTGTGATGGACCTCCGGGGACAGACGACGACGATCATCGACCCGAAGACGTTGCTCGACGTTGAGGGCGTCACCGAGAGTGAACGGATCGTCGTGTTCGACCCGGAGGCTGTCGACGACGGCGGCACCGTCGGGTGGACAGTCGACGAGGTGTACCAGGTGCGAGACGTGACCCCCGACCAGGTGGACGACGCGACTACGACCGCCGAGGACGCCGTTCGTGGCATCGTAAAAGACGACGACCGGTTCATTGTCTGGGTCGAACCCGTCACGGGGTGAGTGTCTCCGACCCGCGGCCGACACTGGGTGGTCCCTCTCACGGTCGACACACCTCCCGACCGCACGCCAGTGTATCAGTTCTGATTCTGGCCGAGAAAAGCTTATATCCGATCTCCGCGCAGTCCGACACGGTGACTACACAGTGTACAGTCGGCGGACACACCTCCGTGAGTGCCCGGTCCAGAACGTCGGTCGAAGCCCCGGTGTGAACGTGGGACGGCAGGGTGGCCGTCGGGGGTGGCTGTCGTCTGCTCCGGCCGCGAAATTTGGACGCTGCAGGCTCAAAACTCACGGAACCGATAAATTGGGTGTTCGGGATGTGGACAAGGGTTTTGTGGGTCCGTGACCTGATGGTGGGTATGCTCGGCGACACCCCGGTCTCCGTCGAGGAGATCCGAGCCGGACAGAGCGTTCTGGTGGCCGGGCCACCGATGACTGGCAAGTACCAGCTCTCGTTCGAGATTCTGGGGAACGCCGCCGACCGGGGGGTCGTTGTCTCGACCGGAGAGCCGGCCGAGGAGGTGCGTGCCGACTTCGTCGCTGCCGCCGGTTGTTCGCCGGACGACGTGGCCGTCGTCGACTGTGTGAGCCGCCAGCAGGGGTCGGATGTCACTGACGACGAGCTGACGCGGTACGTCTCCTCGCCGAAGAACGTCACCGAGATCGGGATGAAGTTCACCGACCAGTTCGAACGGTTCCGGGAGTACGACGACCAGGTGGGTGTCGGCCTCCACTCGTTGTCGGAGCTGTTGGTGTATCTCGACCCACAGGACGTGTACAAGTTCACCCGCGTGCTCACTCGGCAAGCCGGCAGTGAGGGGTGGTTCAGCGTCGCCACGCTGGGGTCGACGATGCACGACGAGCAGACGCTCCACACGATGTACGAACCGTTCGACACGGTGATCGACACCCGAGAGGCGGACGGTCGCCGCGAACTCCGGGTGCGGGACGGTCGCGGCCCCGCCTCCGACTGGGCGGAGTTCTGAGCCGGTCGTCGCGGCACTCGACGACCCGCGACCGACGCAGGCTTGAGCCTTGCTCGTGTCGACACGCTGTGAGCGAGGACACGACCGAGACCGCGGTCGACGACCCGAGCAGCGACGGATGCAAGGCGCGGGCCGTGGTGCCGGCACACGTCACCGCCTTCTTCGCGCCCGCCCGAGCCGACGACCCGGCCGAGAGCGGCGCGACCGGCGCTGGACTCGCACTGACCGACGGGATCGAGACGGTCGTCACACCCCGGGACGGGCGGCCGACACCGAAGTCGGATAACGAGTCGATGTCTGGGTCTGACGCCGAGTCGATGTCGGAATCTGACGCCGAGTCGACGCCTTCCCACCGGATCACACTCGACGGCGACCCCGTCTCCATCGACGCCGTCGAGGGTGTGCTCGCGCGGCTCGCCGTGCCGGCCGCGACGGTCCGGGTGACCACACACGTCCCGATTGCCGCCGGCTTCGGTGTCTCCGGCGGCGCGGCGCTCGGGGCCGCCCTGGCGGCTGCCGACTGTTTCGATCTCGCCCGGACGCGACGGGAATTGGTCGCGGTCGCACACGCCGCCGAGGTCGCCGCCGGCACCGGGTTGGGTGACGTGGTCGCCGCGGCCCGCGGGGGTGTACCCGTCCGACTGGCGGCCGGCGACCCGAACCACGCTCGTCTCGACCGACTGCCGGCCCGCGGACGGATCGAGTACGTCGCATTCGGGAAGCTGTCGACAGCGACGGTGTTGGCCGACGACACGCAGGCGGTGACGACAGCCGGGACGGCAGCACTCGACCGTCTGCGGGCGACCCCGACGCTCGAAGAACTGTTCGCGGCCGCCCGCGAGTTTGCGACCGCCGCCGACCTGTTCGTCCCCGAGGTTCGGGACGCCGTCGACGCGGTGCAGGCGACCGGCGGTGACGCGGCGATGGCGATGCTCGGTCGGACGGTGATCGCCCGCGGGACGGGGCTGTCCGACGCCGGCTACGATCCGTCGGTGACCCGGATCGACCCCGCCGGCGCGCGACTGGAGTGAGCCGGCACAGTCGACTCTCCGACCTCTCGCGGCCGCCTTCGACGGCGCTAACACGCCCGGCGGTCAACGACCGGGCGTGAGCGACGAGCACGCGGAGATTCCCGACGACCACCCCAGAGCACAGTCACTCCGGACACGCCACCGGATCGAGGCCGGCGTCGAACGGGGGATCACCTCCCGACAGGGGTTGATCGCCGAGGGGCGCGGCGAGGCGTTCGACTACCTCCTGGGTGAGCAGACGCTCGACAGCGCCGACCGGGCCGCCCGCGCCGCCGCCGCCCACCTCCTGGCTGCGGACCACCCTGTCGTGTCGGTGAACGGGAACGTCGCCGCCTTGGTCCCCGAGGCGACGGTCGAACTGGCCGCGGCCGCCGACGCCGCCGTCGAGGTGAACCTGTTCAACCGCACCGACGAACGGATGGAACGGATCGCGGCCCACCTTCGGGAGCACGGCGCCGAGGAGGTGTTGGGGTTGGAGGCGGACGCACGCATCCCCGGGCTCGCACACGAACGGGCGAAAGTCGACGCCGACGGGATCGCCGCCGCAGACGCCGTGGTCGTCCCGTTGGAAGACGGCGACCGCGCGGCCGCGCTCGGCGAGTTGGGGAAAACGGAGATCGTGATCGATCTTAACCCGTTGTCGCGGTCGGCACAGACCGCGACGGTCCCGATTGTCGACAACGTCGTCCGGGCGGTGCCGCGGATCACCGAGCACGCCCGCGAACTGGCCGACGCCACCGACGAGAAGCTCCGGACGATCAGAGAGCGGTTCGACGCCGAGGCGACGTTGGCGGACGCGGAACGCGCCATCCGTGACAGCGAACTCGCCTGAGGAACGGCCACAGACAGTGAGACACGCCACAATCTACAAGTGTCGACACGAACCGAACTGTCAGTCGTGCCCTCCACACGACGGACGTTTCTCGGCTCGGTCGGCGGCGGCGTGAGTGTCGCCCTCGCGGGCTGTGCCGGGGTCGGCGAGACGGACAGAAGAAGTGAGGCGGCCGACACGAGCGGGACGGCCGACACGGACGATCCAGCCGGCGAGAACACAGCCGTTGCCGGCGACACCGAGCGGTTGGCGCTCCCGTCGGTCGTCACGAGCGGCGATCTCCCGACGGGGGAGGTGCCGTTGGTGCGGCCCGACCGGGTCTCGTTGGTCAACGTGTTCACGACCTGGTGTGAGCCGTGCAAAGCCGAGATGCCGGACCTCAGACGACTGCGGGACGAGTACGACGACTCGACGCTCCACATGGTGTCGGTGAGTCCCGAACCGGACGAGACCGCCATCGAGGCGTTCTGGGAACGGTACGACGGAACGTGGCCGGTCGTGGTCGACGAGTCGTTGGCGGCGACCCAACGGTGGGACGCCACCGCCTACCCGACGAACCTCCTGTTCGACCGCGGTGAGCCGGCG
>JAHENP010000078.1 GCA_018609965.1 Haloferacaceae archaeon | reverse complement strand
GGGTGGGACGACGCCGACCCCGGGGCGTTGGAACGGGACGAAATTCCGTTGCGGGACCCCGAGACGCCCGCCGAGGACGCGATCAGCCAGTGGGCACGGCAGGCGGGGTACGGTGACCGGGCGTGGTCGCGGGCGGCGGCGGCCGGCGCGGTCGTCGAACGTGTGCTCGACGAGGCGGAAGACGAGGACCGTCGGCGGGCGGCACCTGCAGTCGGGCGGGTGTTGACCGCGTGGTACCAACTCGACCACGAGACGTACTTCCGGGAGATCGAGTTGGAGCCGACGTTCGACGAGACGGGCGCGCCCGACTCCTGGCGGCGGGTGTACAACGCCCGGCTGTCGCTCCAGAACTGTGTGCCAGCAAGCGCCGTGGGCGAGCGGCTCGCGGAGTTCGGCGGCGGGGTGTTGATGAGCGCGACGCTGGCGCCGACGGACGTGTTCCGCGAGGTGACCGGTGTCGACTACCTCGCAGACGCCGACCGGCCGGTCGTCGAACGGACGTTCGGGCTGTCGTTCCCGGCGGACAATCGGGCGTCGTTCGCGGTCGACGCGCCGAAGTTTACCTACCAGAATCGGGGCGCGCCCGGCGACCCCGAGGGGAACCGGACCCGACAGGCGCACGCGGACGCGGTTGTGGACGTGATCGAGGCCACACCTGGGAACGTGCTCGTCGGGATGCCCAGCTACGGCGAGGCGGCGTGGATGGCCGAAGTGCTCGACGACCGGGTCGAACGGTCGGTGTTGCTCGACGAGTCGAGTTCCGACGCCGCCACGGAGGCGTTGAAGTCGTCGTTCTTCGCGGGCGAGGCGAAGGTGTTGGTGACGAGCATCCGGGGGACGCTCACCGAGGGGGTCGACTACAGCGGCGACCGGCTCGCGGCGGCAGTGATCTGTGGCGTGCCGATCGTCAGCACCGCCTCGCCGTCGACGACCGCGGTGCAGACGGCCTACGACCGACAGTTCTCCCGTGACGGCTTCGAGACCGCACTGACCGTGCCGGCGGTCCGGAAAGCGCGCCAGGCCATCGGTCGGGTGATCCGCGGCCCCGAGGAGGTCGGGGTGCGCGTGCTCGTCGACGGGCGGTACGCCCGCGACTCCTGGAACTCCGTCCGGGAGCTGTTCCCCCCGGCCGTGCGCGAGGAGTTCCAGACGGTGTCGCCGGACATGCTCCGATTCGGGCTCGAACAGTTCTGGGAGGAACACGGGTAGCGCCCGGAACAGAAGAAAGCGGAGCCGCAGCGTAACGTTCAGGCGCGCCCGCCGCCGAGAGACGGACGTGCCAGTCGTCGAGTGTGATCCGGAGACCGCACGCGACCGTCTCGAACGGGCGGGTGTGCGCGTCGAGCCGGGCAACACGGACCACGAACTGTGGCGTGCGGGCCGCGACGGGGCGACAGCCGTCGCCTACGAGGGGAAGGTCGTCGTCCAGGGGAGCGACCCGTCGGCGTTGACGCTGCCGTTGCGCGAGGGTGGCGGGAGGGGACACGTCTACTTCGACGGCGCCTCCCGCGGGAACCCCGGGCCGGCGGCGGTCGGGTGGGCTATCGTGACGAGCGACGGGATCGTCGCCGAGGGCGGAGAGCGGATCGGCGAGACGACCAACAACCGCGCGGAGTACGAGGCGCTGATCCGCGGGCTGACCGCGGCGACAGAGTACGGGTTGGACGAGGCGGACGTGCGCGGCGACTCACAGCTCGTCGTCAAGCAGGTACGCGGGCAGTGGGACACGAACGACCCCGACCTGCGGGAACGCCGGGTCCGGGTGCGGGAGCTGTTCGACCGGTTCGACCGGTGGTCGTTGGAACACGTCCCGCGTGAGCTAAACGGGCGCGCCGACGAGATGGCCAACGAGGCACTCGATGACGGACAGTGACAGCCCAGACAGAGAGCGGGGAGTCGACACGGAGACAGGTGAGGACAGAGAGCCGAGAGTCGACACGGACACAGAGAACGGCCGAACGGAACAGTCAGCGACACGCGCGGCACGAGAACGGGCAGGTGTCGCGGAGTCGGCGGGCGGCGATCTCCCTGAGGCGGTGATCGGGGAGACACGCCGGCTGACCCGGCTGGCGCGGCGAGCCAGCGACGAGAGTGAGGCAGCGGCCTACCGCGCCGACCGGGCAGAGCGGCTGGCGGCGTACGACTTCGTCAGCCGGCTCCGGGAGGCCGACGACACGCTCGTGTTGTACCCCGCAGAGTGGGTCGAAGACGGCACCGTCCAGACCCACCGGATCGGGGACACCGACCGGGCACACGAACTCACGCTGTCGGGACCGGGCGACCCCGAGGAGTGGGAGGAGGTCGAGGCGTACAACGCCGAGATCGTCGACCGGGTGGCCGAGCAACACGGCCACCCCCACCGCCGGAACGCCCGTGCGTTCGCCGACTTCGTCGGCAACCACTACGCCAAACGGGTCGACGCGGCGACGGCTCCGGAGGTCGAAGAGTTCCTGACAGAGTACTATCCACGCAACGCCTGGCCGAGCGAGCGACAGCGCGCGGTGGTTCGCGACTCCGTCCGGTACGTGTTCGAAGCTGCCGAGACGCCGTCGCCGTTGTGAGATCGGCCGGCTACGCGACGCCGTCGAGCAGCTGTTCGATCTCACGCCGCCGGCCGGCGTCGGTGATGTACTTCTCGAGGAGCCAACCCAACTGGTCGACCACCGTCTCCCGGCCCGTGTCGGTGAGCGCGTACTGGTTTGTCCGCTTGTCCAGTTCGCTCTTCTCGACTAACCCCATATCGACGAGATCGTCGAGGTTGGGGTAGAGCCGGCCGTGGTTCACGTCGGCCCCGTAGTACGACTCCAGTTCTCGTTTGATCGCCAGCCCGTACATCGGTTCGTCTGCGAGGATCGCGAGGATGTTCCGTTGGAACGCCGTGAGATCGCGTGTCACGGTCTCGCGTTCGTCCTCGTGTCGTGTGCGTGCCTCGGACATGTGGTGTCTCCTCCGCCGTTGCGGTCGGCACGCGCCCCGCCGGCCCTGGCCTCACAGACCACGACTGCCGTCGGCCGCGTGTCTCCCGTGTGAAACACCTGCGTTGCACAACAAATAAATCTTTGTTTTGTTGATAGGCATTGTACGCACGTTCGAATTGGTCACGTCGTTTACCCCTTGAATCGAGACGTTCAGCGTCGCTCACGCCAGAACAGTGACTCGGGCGACTGTCGCGGCGTGTTCTGCGACCGGGGTAAATTGCAACTCCTTACTGTTCGATGTACGGTTTGTAACGAGAGTTGATAGAACTTGCGGCGGTATTGACCGGAGCCGAGAGAGACAGCCACGGCGCGGTCAGAGTGGTATCCGTGTCAGTCGTGAGATTCGAGACTGCAGACTCGCCCACGGAGACAGCCATCGGAGAGGGGTTGACCCGGCTCGTGCGCGCGGCCGGCCGGCTCCGCGTCGACACGTCGGTCGGGAAGTACGCCGTCGCGCACGGCGACGGCTGTGCTGTCTGTGATACACCCCTGGCGGCCGGCGACAGCTTCTATCTCGACAGCGATGCCGGCGAGATTCTGTGTGTCACCCACGGCCGCGAGCGACGCGAGGCCGACTAGAGAACGCCCTGGTTCTGGAGCCCGTCGATCACGTCGTCGACAAGCGTCTCCACGTCGTCGTACGGGAACTCCTGTTCGTCGCCGAGCTTGGCCGCCATCTCCATGGCGGTCAGCGACACGTCGCCGGCTTCGAACGTCGTCCCCGGGCCGCTGGGCAACGCCGGCACGAGATCCATCTGATTGGAGACGGGGTAGTCGGCGCCCCCGAACGCCTCAGTGAACTGTTCGCGGAGTTCGGCCTCCACGTCGTCTGTCATACACGTTACAGTGTCCGACGCTCTCAAAACAGTTGCGGAACCCCCGACAACCCACCCGGGGTTTCGGCCACGGAACCGGGATACGTGGTCTTTACACCGCTCCCCACCAACAGACTGGCGTGACAAACACGACACCGGCTGGGTTCGGATTCGACTTCGAGTTGCTCCGTCAGCTGACGGAGGCCAGCGGCGTCCCCGGCTACGAGGACCGGGTCCGTGGCCATGTCCAGGAGGTGCTCGCGGCCGAGACGGACACCGTCGAGACGGACGCGATGGGTAACGTCGTCGGGACTGTCCACGGGGACGGCGACTACGAGGTGGCTGTCGCCGCCCACATGGACGAGATCGGGTTCATGGTGAAACACGTCACCGAGGACGGGTTCCTCAAGCTCGACGCGCTCGGCGGCTGGGACCCCCGAGTGCTCCGGGCACAGCGCGTGACGATCCACACCCAAAACGGGGATCTGACGGGGCTGATCGGCTCCGTCCCCCCGCACACGCTCGATGAGGAACAACGCCAGAAGGACGAAGCTGTCGAGGATGTCGTCGTCGACCTGGGTCGTGACGGCGACGACGTGGCCGACTACGTCGCCGTCGGTGATCTCGTCACGATGGAGCAGTCGACCGTCCAGATGGGGGAGACTGTCACCGGGAAGGCGCTTGACGACCGCGTGTGCGTGTTCGCGATGCTGGAGGCGGCCCGCCGGATCGACGACCCCGACGTGACGATCCACTTCTGTGCGACCGTCCAGGAGGAGGTCGGTCTCCGTGGCGCCCGAGCGCTGGGTGTCGACATCGACCCGGACCTGGCTGTCGCCCTCGACGTGACTGTCGCCAGCGACGTACCCGGCGTCAGCGAGGACAAACAGGTGACGGAACTCGGTGAGGGGGCCGCGATCAAGTTGAAAGACTCCTCTGTGATCACCACTCCGAAGGTCCACCGCCGGCTCCGGTCGGTCGCCGAGGACGGCGGCATCACCCACCAGACGGAGGTGCTCCCCGCGGGCGGCACCGACACGGCCGGCTTCCAGAACACCAACGGCGCCACCCCGGTCGGCGCGATCTCGATCCCGACGCGGTATCTCCACACTGTCACGGAGACCGCACACGGTGAGGACATCGACGCCACGATCGACCTGCTGACCGCGTTTCTCCGGACGGAGACCGGCGACCACGACTACTCCCTGTAGCCGACGGCACGACCGCTTTCACTCAGCGGGAGACAGCCTCCGGAACAAACTGTCGATCAAAACTGCGAGACTCGCCCAAACAGGGGAGCTTCGACGCGAACAGGGAAACGGCCCGTGGGCGGGCGCTCGCTCGCGTCTGGTGTGTGTGCCGTGACCACACTACACCTGCACCGTGACCGCCTCCGCAGCCACACTGCACTCGCACCGCGACCGCACACAACAACACGACACCGCGGCCGCACCGCAGTGGTGTTGCCGGCGTCGTCGGTCACCGCTCCACGCCGGGTGGGAGTTCCGTGCCGCGGACTGTCGCCTCGGAGAAGTCGACGCCGTCGAGCACGGCATCGGCGAACGTCGCGTGTGTGAAGTCTGCGTCCCCGACGAGCAGTTCCGCGCAGTCTGCGCCTTCGAAGGAGGCGCGTGTCGCGTCTGCGCCGGGGAGTGTCGCGGCCAACAGGTCGGCGTCGTCGAACGTCGCCTGCCGGAGTGTCGCGTCCGCAAACGCCGTGTAGACGAGGCCGGCGTCCGTCGCCGTCGCGTCTGTCAGGTCTGCGTCGGCGAATCTGGCTTCGCGTGCGCTCACCCCGTCGAGACGCGCCTCGGAGAGGTCGGCCTCGGTGAACACGGCGCCCGAGAGGTTCCCCTCGCGGAGGTCGGCGCGGCGGAGATCTGCACCGGTGAGTGTCGCGTCCGAGAGGTCGACCCGTCGGAGGTCGGCGTCAACGAGAGTCGCGTCCGTCAGATCCACCCCAGAAAGGAACCCCGCACACTCGACGCCGTCGAGTCGCGCGCCGGTGAGGTCCGCCCCACGGAGGTCCACGTCCCCCAGTCGCACCTCCCGGAGGTCGGCGTCCGCGAGGGTCGCCTCCTGTAACGGTGCGCCCGCGAGTCGCCGGTCTCGGAGGTCCCGCCCCGTGAGGTCGACACCGGGTTCGAGCGTGTCGTCGGTCACAACGGCTCTACCGCTCGTACGGTCGTAAGCCCCCCGACTCGCCGGCGGCTGTCGGGAAGGACAGTCTCAAGACGACCCCAGCCCAAATAGAGTCGATGAGCACGCCGGAACAGGAGTCGCCGGAGGGCCTTGCGGCCGCCGGGCGACTCGTGAGCCGCAGCCGGCGCGTCGACGACGTGTCGTTCCCGGCGTTCCTGGCCGACAGCGACGGCCCCCGGGTCCACTGGGCCTCGCCGACCGGACTGGAGCTGGTCGGGAGCGGCGCCGCCGTCCGGCTCACCGCCGCCGGCGACGACCGGTTCGACCGGCTCCGAACCGACGCCCGGACGTTGTTCGACCGACTCGACCACGAGGGACCGGCGGTGACCCGCCCCCGCGCGGTCGGCGGGCTGTCGTTCGACGCCGACCACGACCCGATCCCGCCGTGGGAGTCGTTCCCGGCCGCACGCTTCCTCGTCCCGGCGGTCCAACTCACCCGGGCCGACGACGCCACCCATCTCACGGCGGCGGCGTACGGTCCCGACGCCTCCGAGACGGCCGTCGCGCGACGACTTGACGCCGCACACCGCCGGCTGTCGGAACTACCGATGATGCAGTCTAGCGGCGGCCCACCCGGGGTCGCGGCCCGGCGGTGGCTCACCGACCGCGACGACTGGCTCGCACAGGTCACCGACGCCACCGACCGGATCGCCGACGGTCATCTCCTGAAGGTCGTCCTCGCGACGGCACTGTCCGTCGAACTGGACGCCCCCGTCTCCGTGCCGGCCGTGTTGGAACGGCTCCGCCGCACCTACCCGGACTGTTACCGGTTTCTTGTCCAACCGGGTGACGGCGCCGCCTTCTTCGGCCCGCCGCCGGAGCGGTTGGTCGAACTCGACGGCCGTGCGGTGCGGACGGAGGCGCTCGCGGGGTCGATGCCCCGCGGTGACACGCCCGAGGCGGACGCCGAACACGCCCGCTCGTTGCTCGACAGCGAGAAGATCCGCCACGAACAGGGGTTGGTCGCCGACACCGTTCGCGAACAGCTGTCGGCGTACGGCGACGTGACCGTTGGCGACCGCCGCGTCCGGAAGCTGACGAACATCCAACACCTCCAGACGCCGATCACGGCGACGCTGTCGGCCGACCGTCATGTGCTCGAACTCGTCGAGGCGTTGCACCCGACACCCGCAGTCGGCGGGTTGCCGTTAGACGGCGCGCTCGCGACGATCCGCGAGACGGAACGGTTCGACCGCGGCTGGTACGCCTCCCCAGTCGGGTGGTTCGACGCCGACGGCGACGGGGAGTTCGCGGTCGCCATCCGCTCGGGGTTGGTCGGCGACACCGGCGCCACCCTGTTCGCCGGTAATGGGATCGTCGCCGACAGCGACCCCGCCGCCGAGTGGGACGAACTCCAACCGAAGGTGCGACCCATCCTCGACGAGTTGACCGACGGCCGGGAGTGACAACCGCCGGCATCACAGTACACGACACACTGCCGAGAGATTGACATTCCCACCCGGCCTCAGTTGAGGTGATGGACGCAGCCCAACTCACCGACGCGGCAGACGCAGTCGAGGCGTTCACCCACGAGAGCGCGTACACCCTCGAAGTCGATGTCGAGGGGTCCGTGACAGCAAAAGCCGGTTCGATGGTCGCGTACGACGGCGATCTCTCCTTCACCGGCACCGCCTCCGCAGAGGGGGGGATCACCGGGATGATCAAAGAGGCCGCCACCGGCGAGGACGCACCGGTGATGGACGTGGAAGGCAACGGGACGTTGTATCTCGCCGACCGAGAGAAGAAGGTACAGGTCCTCCAGTTGGGTGTCGAGGACGCGATCACGGTCAACAGCGAGGACATTCTCGTGTTCGAGGAGAGCGTCGACTTCGCCGTCGAGACGATGGACAGTCTCGCCGGCGCGTTCGCGGGTGGGTTCACGAACGTCACGCTCTCGGGGCCGGGGTGTGTCGCGATCACGACACACGGTGATCCGTTGGTACTCGACCCGCCGGTGTCGACGGACCCGAGCGCGACCGTCGCTTGGAGCGGCGTGTCGCCGAGCGTTGAGGTAAACAAGAACCTCTCAGACATGATCGGCCAGGAGTCCGGTGAGCGGTTCCAGATGAACTTCGACGGCGACGGGTTCGTCATCGTCCAACCGTACGAAGAGCTGTGAGCCGCCACGGGGTCGTCTGGCTCCCGTAGCCGCGAACGACCGGCGGTGTCAGTCGCTCGGCAGAACCCGCAGTATTTTGTTGCTGGGCCACAGACTCTGAGACACCACAGCCCGCGGGACACTACGGACCGGCGACAGGTCGGTCGCGTACAGCGGGGCTCGAACCGACGCGCTGCAAGACGCCGGGGTTCACAGCCACCCGTGTTTCCCGGGGCGTTTCCGTACGAGCAGACCCCCACGCGGGGGATTCGGACGCTCGCAACGACACAGACAACAATGGAGATCGAAATCGCGACGATCGGCGGTTACGAGGCCGTCGGTCGCCAGATGACGGCAGTGAGAGCGGGTGACGACGTGGTCGTGTTCGACATGGGGCTCAACCTCTCGCAGGTCCTGATCCACGACAACGTCGAGACCGAACAGATGCACAGCCTGGACCTCATCGACATGGGGGCCATTCCGGACGACCGCGTGATGTCCGAGTTAGAGGGTGACGTGCGGGCGATCGTGCCGACCCACGGCCACCTCGACCACATCGGTGCCATCGCAAAGCTGGCCCACCGGTACGACGCGCCCATCGTCGCCACGCCGTACACGATCGAACTCGTCAAACAACGGGTCCAGTCGGAGAGCAAGTTCAACGTCGACAACGACCTGGTGAAGATGAACGCCGGCGGGACGATGGCGATCGGCGACTCCGAGCAGGTGGAGTTGGAGTTCGTCAACGTCACCCACTCGATCATCGACGCGATCAACCCAGTGGTCCACACGCCGGAGGGGGCGGTCGTCTACGGGTTGGACAAACGGATGGACCACGACCCGGTGATCGGTGACCCGATCGACATGAAGCGGTTCCGAGAGATCGGCCGGGAAGACGAGGGCGTGTTGTGTTACATCGAGGACTGCACCAACGCCGGCAAGAAAGGGCGGACTCCCTCGGAGTCGGTCGCGCGCAGCCACCTCAAGGACGCGATGCACTCGATGGAGGACTACGACGGCGGGATCGTCGCGACGACGTTCTCCAGTCACATCGCGCGGGTGCGGAGTCTCGTCGAGTTCGCCAACGACATCGGCCGACAGCCGGTTCTGTTGGGGCGGTCGATGGAGAAGTACAGCGGGACGGCCGAACGGCTGGACTTCGTCGATTTCCCGGAGGATCTGGGGATGTACGGCCACCGGAAGTCCGTCGACCGGACGTTCAAACGGGTGATGAAGGAGGGGAAGGAGGACTACCTCCCGATCGTCACCGGCCACCAGGGGGAGCCGCGGGCGATGCTCACCCGGATGGGGCGCGGCGAGACCCCCTACGAGTTCGACGACGGCGACAAGGTGATCTTCTCAGCGCGGGTGATCCCGGAGCCGACCAACGAGGGGCAACGCTACCAGTCCGAACGGTTGTTGAAGATGCAGGGGGCGCGGATCTACGACGACATCCACGTGTCGGGCCACCTCCGCGAGGAGGGGCACTACGAGATGTTGGACGCGCTCCAGCCGCGGAACGTCGTTCCCGCCCACCAGAGCATGGAGGGGTTCGCCCCGTACGTGGACCTCGCGAGCAACCAGGGGTACACGCTCGGTGACGACCTCCACGTGACGCGAAACGGTAATATGATCACGCTGGTCGACTGACCACGGAACGATGAGCCAGGACGCGATGGAAAAGCGGGTGCTCGACGCGGTCCGCCAGCGACGCGAGGTGGTCAACGAGGCGGTCGACGACGACCTCCCGATGACGGAGCCGGACCGGTTGTACGAGGCCACCCGGTACATCATCAAGGCGGGGGGGAAGCGGCTCCGACCGACGATCTCGCTTCTGGTCGGGGAGTCACTCGCGGAGGTCGAGCCGTTGTCGGCGGACTACCGGTCGTTTCCGGCGTTGGACGGCTGGGAGTTCGACCTCCTGCGAGCGGCGATGAGCGTCGAGGTGATCCAGTCGTTCACGCTGATCCACGACGACATCATGGACGAAGACGATCTCCGGCGGGGTGTGCCGGCGGTCCACATCGAGTACGACGAGGAGGCCGCGATCCTGGCCGGCGACACGCTCTACTCGAAGGCGTTCGAGATGCTCTCCGACACCGGCGCCCGGCCGGAACACGAGGTCGAGGCGGTCCACCGGCTCGCGTCGACGTGTACCCGGATCTGTGAGGGGCAGTCACTCGACGTGGCCTACGAGAACCGGACGGATGTCTCTCCGGAGGAGTATCTGGAGATGGTCCGGCTGAAGACAGCCGTCCTGTTCGGGGCCAGTGCCGCCATTCCGGCGAGCCTGATGGGCGCAGACCAGGCGGTCATCGAAGGCGTCTACCAGTACGGGACGGACGTGGGACGTGCGTTTCAGATCCAAGACGACCTGTTGGACCTGACGACCCCCTCGGAGCAGTTGGGGAAACAACGCGGCTCTGATCTCGTCGAGGGGAAAGAGACGATGGTGACGCTCCACGCCCGCCAACAGGGGGTCGACGTGGACAACCTCGTCGAGGCCGACGATCCGGCGAACGTGACGGAGGCGGCCATCGAGGATGCCGTCGGCGTGTTGGAGGCGGCCGGCAGTATCCAGTTCGCCCGCGAACGCGCCCAGGAACTGGCAGAACAGGGGCGTTCGGACCTGACGATGCTGCCGGACAACGAGCCCCGACAGCTGTTGGACGACCTCGCGGAGTATCTCATCGCGCGGAGCTACTGAGCGGCCGTCGCACAGAGCGACCGTCGCCCGCTTCTGCCATCCGTCTCCGCGCCACCTGACTCACCGGCCGGTCGACGCACACCCTCGACCGACACTCGCGCGGCTCGTCACACCCGGAGACCAGCTTCTGTTACTCTCCCAGACGAACGAGAACCGCTGTCCAACGCGCTCAGAGTCCGAAGTCGAGATCTTCGTCGTCGTCGTCCTCGCTGGGGTCCCCCTTGTCGAACTCCCGGAACGCCTGTTCGAAGTCGTCGTGGTCGGAAAACTCCTCCAGTTGGGTGTCCAGCTCCGCCTGGAGTTCGTCGTGTCGTTCGTCGAGTTCGGCGTACTCCTCGGACTCCTCGAGGGCGGCCTGCCCTTTCTCGGACTCCAAGACGGCCTTCTTCGAGGCGACCGCGTACAGCTCCTGAACGCCGCTGTCGTACTCCGCGCGGCTGAGCAACGACTCGACGGTGTCGACGAGGTTCTCCCGGGTGACGGGTTTGACGAGGTAGTCGTCGAACCCCATCTCGACGAT
>JAHENP010000077.1 GCA_018609965.1 Haloferacaceae archaeon | reverse complement strand
GGTCGGCCCGACGGTCAGGCTCTCGATGTTGAACATCCGCCGGGAGAACAACCCCGAGACGGCCGCCAACACCCCCGGGTCGTGGTCGACGACCGCCGACAACGTCCGCCGCATCTGGCCGCCGCCGGTCGTCGTCGCGGCGTCGGTCAGCCGCACCCCGTTGTCCGTCCGCGCGCCGTCCGGGCTGTCGCGTTCCGACGGCGCCGGTCCTGACAGACTCCCGTCTGCGGGCAGTCCCTCGTGTGACTCCGGCTGTGCCCGAAACGACTCTGCGGGAAGTTCGCCGGCCGCGACCGTCTCCGGTGTCTCGGAAGGGCTGTCGTCTTTGGTGGTCTCGTCGCTCACAGGTGGTCCTCCGTCAGTGCGAACTCGTCGTTTGCGCCACCGCTTTTCACCATCGGGAACACGTTCTCGTCGGGGTCGATGTGGACATCGACCACCACCGGCCCGTCCGTCGCGAGGGCGTCCTCGATCACCGGCGCAACCTCGTCGTAACCCGTGATCCGCTCGCCGGTCGCGCCGAACGCCTCCGCCAGCGCCGCGAAGTCCGGCACCCACGGGTACTCCGAGGCGACGTGGCGTCCGTCGTAAAAGCCGTCCTGCCACTGCCGGACCATCCCGACACCCTCGTTGTTGAGGACGAAGACGACCAGATCCATGTTCTCTCTGACGGCCACAGACAGCTCCTGACACGTCATCAGGAACGAGCCGTCGCCGTCGAAACACACCACATCGCGGTCTGGTGCGGCCGCCTTCGCGCCGATTGCCGCGGGGAGTCCGTACCCCATCGTCCCCAACCCGTGTGAGGAGACGAACGTCCGCGGCTCCGTGAACGTCCAGTACAGCGCCGCCCACATCTGGTGTTGCCCCACACCGGTCGTGACGAGCGTGTCGTCGGCCGTCGCAGCGTCCGTCGCTTCGACAACGAACTGCGGTTTGACCGGTCGATCCGGCGGTGCCGCGTAGTCGAGTGGGTACTCCCGCTGCCAGTCGGCACACTGCTCGCGCCACGCGCCAGCGTCGGGCGAGTGTTCGACCGCGTCGTCGACCTGTTCGAGCACACGCGCGGCGTCGCCGACCAACGGGTAGTCCGCGTGGACGTTCTTCGAGATCTCCGCCGGGTCGATGTCGGCGTGGACCACCTCGGCTTCGGGCGCGAACGTCGACACGTCACCCGTCAGCCGGTCATCGAACCGTGTGCCGACCGCGAACAACAGATCGCAGTTGTTGATCGCCGCGTTGGCGTAGCCGGTGCCGTGCATTCCCGCCCACGACAGACAGAGGTCGTGATCCTCGGGGAACGCGCCGATCCCGGGCATCGTCGTCACGACCGGCACGCCGTGGTCCGTGGCGAACCCGAACAGCTCCGCGGTCGCCTCTCCGGCAATCACGCCGCCACCGACGAGTAGCAGGGGTCGTTCGGCCCGCTCGAACGCGGTCGCCGCCTCGGCGACCTGCTCGGCCTCGGCGCGCTCTGGCGGGTCATGTGTCGGCGGCGTCGTCGGCTCTGTGACGGGGGCGTCCGTCTCCGCGCCGGTGACATTCTTCGGAAGATCGACCAGCGTCGGCCCCTGCCGCCCCTCGGCGGCCACCGCGGCCGCCTCGCCGACGGTGTCGCTCACGTCGTCTGCGTCCTCGACGAAGTAGTTCGCCTTCGTCACTGGAGTCGTCACACCCGTCGTGTCCGTCTCCTGGAAGGCGTCTCGGCCGACGAGGTCTGTCGGCACCTGCCCGGTGAGCGCGACCACTGGGTCCGAGTCCATGTCGGCGTCCGCGAGCCCGGTGACGAGATTCGTCGCCCCCGGCCCGGAGGTCGCGAGACACACCCCCGGTTCGCCGGTCACCTGCCCGTAGGCGTCTGCGGCGTGGGCCGCCGCCTGCTCGTGTGCCATCGTGACATGTCGGGTGTCCGACTCGCCGACCGCGTCGTACACCGGCATGATCGCCCCGCCCTGGACGCCGAACAACGTGTCGACGCCGGCGCGTTCCAACGCGGCGACGGCCGCCGCCGCGCCGGTCTCTGAGTCCGTCTGTGTTGTTTCGGTCTGCTCGGCGTCTGTCTCCGCGCGCTTCTCGTCGGTCGTCTGGCGGGCGACCGGTCCGGAGTCGGTCACGCCGCCACCTCCGTCGGTGGTCGTGCTGGTCGTCGATACGTCCTGGTGTCGCCGTGTCTGGTGTTGTCTGTCACTGTCTGGCTGTCGGGGTCTGTCGCGTCCGCCGTGGGCCGGTGGCGGGCCACGCCGGACGTGTCACTGTCTGGTCGGTACGTGTCGCGAGGAGACGAGGGTGAGAGGGGGTGTGCGGGCCTAACTGGCCCGTACGATAGCGCCGGTGCTGTCGGCGACCTGCGTCCGCGTCTGACACCCGCGCTCTGTCACACGACCACTTCTTGCACGCTCGCTCATAAATCTTCGTGGGGGCGCAACACTCGCGGCTGGCGCCAGTTGTGCGCTCGCCGTTCTCCTCACCGGGGCAGTCGCCGCTCTCGTGTGGCTCACTCATCGGCGACTGACTCCTGTCGGTCGTCGCGAGCGACGCCCACCGCCGTCGCGATCTCGACGAGATCCGCCTCCGTCACGCGGCCGTCGCCGGCGCGTTCCTTCACCCGGCTGGTGACGGTCGTCACCTCCGAGTCGGTCGGCGTGAAGCCGGCCTCCCGGAGCCGCTCGCGGACGGCGTGGCGACCGGCGTGTTTCCCGAGTACGAGTTCGCGGTCTGCGCCGACCATCTCTGGGGTGACGACCCCCGGCTCGAAGGTGTCCGTGTTCTCGATCACGCCGGCGGCGTGAATCCCGCTCTCGTGTGCGAACGCGTTGTCGCCGACGATCGGCTTGTTCACCGGGACGGTGACGCCGCTGGCGCGTTCGATCTGCGCCGACAGCCCAGCGATCGCCGTCGTGTCGATCCCGGTGTCGACGCCGTACACCCCCTCGGCGGCCATCACGACCTCCTCTAAGGCGGCGTTGCCGGCACGCTCGCCGATCCCGTTGATCGACACCTGCGCCTGCGCCGCGCCGGCCTCGAACCCCGCCAGCGCGTTCGCGGTCGCCATCCCGAAGTCGTCGTGTGCGTGCACGTCGACCCGCGCGTCCGTGTGTGCGGCGACGGTCTCGACGAGCGCACCGAACCGCCGCGGCGTGGCGACCCCGCAGGTGTCCGGCACGTTCACCCAGTCGACACCGGCCGTGTCGACCGCCTCCACTACCTCGATCAGGAACGACTCCGCCGTCCGGGTGGCGTCCATCGGCGAGAACATCACGTCGACACCCGCCTCCCGGACACGCTCGACGGCCGCAACCGACTGTTCGATCGCCGCCTCGCGGCTGGCGTGCATCGAATCCGCCAGCTGTACCTCACTCGTGGAGCAGAACACGTGGACAGTGTCCACACCCGCCTCCAGAGCGGCCGTTACGTCACTCTCGACGACACGCGCCAGTCCGACAATCTCCGTGTCGACCGTCGACGCGATCTCCGCGACCGCGTCGAACTCGTCGTCCGAGACCGCCGGGAACCCCGCCTCGACCGCGTCGACGCCCATCTCCGCCAACGCCGTCGCTATCTCCCGTTTGGTCGTCCGGTCGAACGAGACACCTGGCGACTGCTCGCCGTCGCGCAGCGTCGTGTCGAAGAGTCGTACGCCGTCGATTTCAGGCGTGCGGGCTAACGTCCCCTCGAAGAACTCGATCCGCCGGCCGAGCCGACGTGTCCTCTGTATCGAACATACAGTGTGTCAACAACACCCGACCGAGTTAACTCTTGTCACGGCGTCAACGTTGGCCAGCGCCGCCCTGTCGCCAGTTTTCACAGCGTTCTCCAACGTTGTCTCCGCGGGACGGCGACGAGTTTCGGCTGTCACTCCCCCGACTGGTCCCCGTTGCGGTGGGCTCGGACCCACAGTTCGCCGATCCGGGAGAGTCGCGTCCGGTAGGACTTCCCGTGTGACTCCTGTTCGACGTACCCTTTCCCGCCGGGGCCGAGTCGGTCGACGTTGTAGATCACCTTCGACCGGAAGGAGTCCGTGTACTCCTCGCCGAGTTCGTTCGCCAACGCCTGTGCCAGCTCCGAGACGGACTCGAACTCCCCGTGTTCGCCCAACTCGAAGAGGATCACCTCCTCGAACGGCTTCACGTTCGAGAACGACGCCACCGGGAGTTCGACGATGTGGCTCCCGTCGATCTCCTTCGCGCCGATGGTGGTGCCCCGTTCGTCGAACTCCGAGAGCAACTCTGCCGCTCCCGACAGGTGGTCGTCGATCCGTTCCCGGAGGTTGTCGCCGCCGATCTGGCCGTCCATGTCGCCGCCGAGATCCGCGTCGCCGTCGTCAAGTCGGTCACGCACCGTCGCCAACAGGTCCCGGCTGTCCCGGAGTTCCTCCGCCATCTCCGTCTCCAGATACTTCTCGGGGGCGGTGTAGTAGGTGTGAATCCGCTCCCGGTCCGCCTGGCGTTCCAACGTGATCGAGTGGGCGGCCGTCGCGAACGCGAACGACACCGGGCGCGGCATCGCGGAGACGTTCACCCACACCTCCGCGTCGGCGTCCAGTTCGGCGTTGATCAGGTCGTACGCCTGTTCGAACGCCGCGTCGTAGTCGTACACGTCCGCGACGGTCACCCGTTCCGTCGTCGCCCCCAACAGGTTCCGAAAGTCCGTCTCCAACTTCCCGGCGAGATTCCGGGAGTACTGGACGTTCGCCTCGCTGCCGATGGCCCCCTCCAACAGGATCACCCGGTCGACGCGCAACTGGTCGCGCACTAACGGCGCGATCAGCCTGTCGTAGTCGAAGCCGACGGGGACGACGTGTGTCTGCATACCCGTCGGTTCGACGGGCACACCCGTAAGCGTGCCGTGCCCCGATTCCACGCGGCTCACTTGGTGCCGGCGTCGTCGGAACTGTCGACCGCCGGCTCGCGCCCGCCGTCGCCCGGATGAACCGCCCCGGACCAGTGCCGCTCGGCCGGTTCGTCCGTCTCGGCGACCGCCACCCCCTCCAGCGCGGCGAACACCTCCCGAACGAACCGCTCGCCCGCGTTGGTGAGCCGGTACTCCGGCCGACGACCGTCACCCAGCGCACAGAGTAGCCCGGCGTCTACCAAGGCGGTGACGTGGTAGTAGAACTCGCTGCGGTGGGTGTCTGTCCGCTCGGCGATCCCGCCGACGGTCAACGGCCCCGCCTCGGCCAACACGAACACTGCCGAGAATCTGATCTCGTGTGTGAGTGCTGACAGCCGGTCGACCGCGCCCTTGATGTCGAATGCGCCGTGACACAGTTCCCGCTCGATCTGCCGTTCTGCGTCGATCTGTCCGTCTCGCTTTCTGGGCACGTCCCCGCTTCCGACGCTACACACTTGTAGCTATCTGTGAAACTATAGACAAAAGACGGCGTGAGGCCGTAACGACTCACCGATCCGCCCAGTCGACCATCCGGTCGTACACCGGGTCCGAGCGGAGTGCAGCCTCGTCGCCGACGAGCACCAGCCCGCGTTTCGCCCGGGTCAAGGCGACGTTCACCCGGCGGTAGTCCTCGAAGAGCGGCGACGACAGCTCGCCGACCGCGACGAAGGAGACGAGAATCACCGCCTCGCTGGAGCCCTGGAACCGGTCGACCGTGTCGACGGTCGCGTCCGTCCGGCGGGTGATCTCCGCGACCTGCGCCCGGAACGGGGCGATCACGCCGATCTCCGACCGAGGGACGCCGGCGGCGACAAACTGCTCGACCAGCGTGGCGATCCGCTCGGCCTCAACCGGGTTGGTGTTCCCTTCACGCCGCCCGTCGGGGTCGACGAACCCGACCCCATCGCCGCGGACCGCCGGCGGCAGCGCCGCGGTGTCGACTTCCACGTCGGCGAGCGACCGGGTCGCCACCGAACCGTTCGCGGGGCGTAGCCGGCCGTCGTAGAACTCCGCGGAGGCGAACGCCTGAATCCGTTGTGACATCCGGTACTGACTCGTCAGCGTCACGCCCGCCTCGGGGTGTTGTTCGATCAGTCGCTCGAACAACGACTCCGAGAGATCTGCCCGTGGCGGGCGATTGTCGCCGTCGCCCGTGTCGTCGTTACCGTCGCCCGTGCGGCCGTCACCGCCCCCCTGCCAGTCGGGCGCGGTCGCACCCAGCTCCGCCTCGCGGATCGGCACACCACCCTCCGCCTGGACCACCGGCGGCAACTGCTGGTGGTCGCCGACGAGCACGAACCGGTCGGCGCGGTTCACCGCCGCCAGCGTCGCCGGCTCCGTCAACTGCGAGGCCTCGTCGACCAACGCCACGTCGAACGACTGCTCGCGAACCACCCGCGACCCACAGGAGGCGGTCGTCGCGGCGACGACCGGCGCCTCCGCGAGCGCCCGGCCCCGCTCGGCCGGCGTGCCCTCCTCAACAAGTCGCACGTCCTGCATATCCTCGTGAATCCCCTCCTCGGTGCCGACACGGACGACCGCGTCCGCAAACTCGTCGACGCCCGCGGCCTCGGCGACCCCCTGCTCGCGGAGTGCGTCCAAGGCGTTGTCGACCGCGCGGTTGGTGAACGCCGACAACAACACCCGGTCGCCACGGTCGAGAAACGCCCGCAGGGTCCGGGCGACCGTGTACGTCTTGCCGGTGCCGGGCGGCCCGTGGACCAACGCGAAGCTCTCGGCGTTCACCGCCCGGTTTACGGCCTCGTTCTGTGCCGCGTTGTTGTCGATGTACGTCTCGTGATCGTCGCGGAAGGATGGAGACTCCCGGCCGAACAACACGTCTTTCCGGTCCTCGTCACCTTTCAGCACGGCGTCGTGCAACGCCGTGAGCTGTCTGTCGACGGACAGCTCCGAGGGGTAGCTGTCGAGCCGGCGCACGTCGACCGGCTCGTCGGAGCCGACGACGACCGCCTCCCGACCCTCGGAGAGCGCGCCGTCGACCCACGCCGGAAGCGACCCGCCGAGTCGTTCGATCCGCGCGAGTTCCGCGTCACCACCGACCGGGTCGCCGTCGGACGCCAACACCAGATCACCCTCGCGGAGCTTCGACACCGCCGCCGCGGGCTTGCTCGCGGCAATCGCCCACCGGCCCCCCTCGCGCCGCCTGCGGTCGAGCGGTTCGAGGTCGATCAGCGCGCGGTCGTTGGCCGCCCGCTGGCTGGCGTTGTTCTCCCAGAGCCGGCGGTAGGCGGTGTGGACCGTCTCGCGTTCCGCCTTCAGTCCCCGGTACACTCGGTCGAAGTAGTCCCGTTCTGCCGTCGGCACCGCCCGGCCGACGCTGCCGGCCTTCGACGGCTGGTCGAGTCGCCCCGAGACGACCATACAGGTGTCCTGTTCGAAACAGTAGTTACACACCGCGTCCGCCTCGTACCCCGTCGGCACCGTCCCGTCGAACTCCGCGGCGGCGATCTCGTTGCGCGTCCGGACGACGAACGCCAACAAGCCGTGACCCACGGAGAACTCCTTGGCCGGCGAGAGGTCGCCGTCCGCGGTGTCGTCGCCGCTCTCGTCCGCCAACGCGGCGTTCTTCGTGTACAACAACGTCCCGGTGTCGGCGTCGACCCCGCGTTCGCGCAACAGGAGCGCGTAACACGCCGCCTGCACCTTGTCTTGAAATCGCGGATCGCGGTTCGTGTTCTTCCCGGTCTTCAGCTCGACGGGCATCCCGCGCCGCACCGCGTCCGCACGCCCCTTGATCCCGAAGGTCGGGGAGACGAGCGTCTGTTCGGAGCGCCACTCGTCGGTGTCGGTCAACACCCCCTGTTCGAGCCACGCCGCCGCCGCGCTCGCGTTGCGCCGCACCTCGTCTTCGACGGCGGTCTGCTCCCGGCCGAGCAGCCCCAACTCCAACCCCGCCTCCGCGACCCGGCGCTGCACACTCTCGTCAAGATCGACCCCGCGCAACAGGTCCCCGAACACCTCGTGGACGACCGTCCCCTTCACGACAGGGTAGTTCAACGGCACCCCAGAGAGCTTGTTGAGGTAGTACATCCGCGGACACTGCACCCACGAGCGCACGTCCGTCACGTCCACCAGGAACCCCGGTTCGAGCACGACGTAGCTGTCGCCGGTCGTCGCGTAGCTCGTCTCCCCGCGGTACTCCTCGCGTTCGGCGTCCGTGACGAGCAGCTCCATCCCCGGCTCCGCGAGCGCCGCCGTCTCCGTCCAGTCACCCCACACGGTCACGTCGGTCGGCTCGCCTGCTCCCCGGTCCGGCCGCACCGTCAGCTCCGCGAGTTCGCGACTGCCGTACTGCGTGTCCACCTCGCGTGTCTCCCCGACCGCGACGATCGGTCCCCGGACGTTCACGACTCGCTCCCGGCGCTCGTTCGTCAAGTTCCTGTCGGTCACCCACCAGTGCCAGATGTCGCTACTCGTCGGTGTCGTCTCCGGTGTCGCCGTCCGCCGACTCCTCTGTGGCGTCGAGTCCGGCCCGCACCTCCGCGAGCAGTTCCCGCACGTCTGTGACCGCACGGTCGATCTCGTCGAGACGGGCCGTCGCCTCCTCGACGCGCGCCCGCAGTTCCGCGGGGTCTGCCGGCTCGGCGGCGGCCGTCGCGTCGTCGACGAACTCGATCCGGGTCGTGTCGTCGACCCGGACGGTCGATTCCGCCGGCTGCCGTTCGGTGACGGTGAACGACACCACCCCGGTCGAGCCGGTGCGTTCGTCGATGTCGTACCGTTCCGTCCCGGGGTGGAGCAACGCCGTGCGTTCCCGGAGTAACGACGCTAGATCCGCCGGGTCGTTGCCGTGCGGGTCGAGCACGACCCGGTCGGCGACCGGCACCACCCCGGGGTCGACGCGTTCGACCCGCACCTCGCCGGCCTCCGGCGGCGGGAGCAGCCGGTCGGCGAGCGACGCCGACACCCGGAGGTCGTCACCGATCCCGTCGGCCAGTTGGTCGTCGACGGGCGCCGCGCGGAGGAACAGCTCGTTGTCGTCGAACCGGACGGCCAGCGCGTCCCCTTTCTCCAACCGCCCGCCGAGCTTCGTCCGCCCGACCCGGGCGTGGGAGGTCGGGCGGTCCGGCACCGGCACGAGCGTGGCGTACAGCGTCACGACCGCTCACCTCTCACGGGACGACTGCCGGGACACGACAGTGTCGCTGTGGACATTGTCTCGGTGGTTGGCCGGCAGTGTTCTAAAGCTTGTCACGACGAACCTCACAGATTTTGGATAACACTTACGACGCTGTACTCCGTTATGATTCTAGTGACGTGATCGAACGACTCACTGGGCTCCTCGGAACCGACGGGCGCGTCCTCGTCGAGTGTCGCAACTGCGGCCGAACGTGCGAGGAGGACCCCGAGGTGTGTCCCGCCTGTGGCGGCTCGGAGTTCGCGCAGTACGAACTGGAGTAGCTGTCGATCACCACTCCGCGACACTCCCGTCGTCGGTCACCACTCCGCGACGCTTCCGTCGTCGTGCCGCCAGACGGGGTTGTGCCAGTCGGGTTCCGGCGCGGCCGCGAGTGCCGCCTCGTCGACCTCGACGCCCAGTCCCGGCCCCGTCGGGAGGTCGACCGTGCCGTCGTTGAACGCGAACACCTCGGGGTTTTCCACGTAGTCGAGCACGTCGCTCGTCTCGTTGTAGTGGATGTCAAGACTCTGTTCCTGGATCACAGCGTTGGGCGCCTGTGCGTCCACCTGGAGACACGCCGCCAGCGCGACCGGCCCCAGCGGACAGTGTGGTGCGACTGCCACGTCGTGGGTCTCGGCAGCGTCCGCGATCTTGTGCACCTCGGTGATCCCGCCGGCGTGTGATACGTCCGGCTGGATCACGTCGACCGCGCCGTCCGCGAACACGTCCTGGAAGTCCCACCG
>JAHENP010000076.1 GCA_018609965.1 Haloferacaceae archaeon | reverse complement strand
CGGACCGCGATCCGGCGGTGGCGTACCCCGGCCACCGCGACCCGATCCGCGACCCGGCGGACCGGGCACGGGAGATCCTCACCCATCACCGCGACCGCACACGGCGTGTGCTCGACACGCTCGCGGAACGCGGCCCAGCGACACCGTGGGCGGTGTCTGCGGCGTTGTTCGGCGATCTCGACGAGATCCACATCCTCCACGGGCCAGGCGAGGCGTACGCCCACCTCGCACACCTCGCGGCCGCCGGCGTTGTCGAACGCCGGGGGCGGCAGTACGCGCTCGTGGCCGATCCGGAGACGGTCGACGTGGCCGGACTGTTCCCGGTGGCCGACGACAGCGCCGACCACGAGACAGAGTAACATGTAACGCACCCAGCGACACCGCCGTCGCGTGGAGTAAGACCTAACCGCGAACCGGACGGAGTCCGTGGCATGATCGACGAGACGGTCGCCGAGATCCGTGAGATGCAGACCCACTCCTCGTCGGTGGTCGCGGTGAAGGCGACGCGAGCACTGGGTGCGCTCGTCGACCGGGAGTACGTCACGCTCGCGGAGTTCGAACGCGACCTGGAACACAACGCGGGCGTGCTCCGACGGGCGAACCCCTCACACGCCTCGCTCCACCGCGCGATGCGGGATGTGGTCGACCGGGTCGTCGACGAGGCGGCCTCGACGGCGGAGGCACGCGAACTGTTGGCGAGTGTGGTGAGCGACGTGGCCGAGCGGATCGAGGCGGGGAAACGGCAGGCGGCCGCCACCGCCGCCGAGACGTTCGAGGACGGGGAGACGGTGTTCACCCACGACTACTCCTCGACCGTGCTCGAAGCCATCGAGACGGCCGTCGCCGAGGGGACACACCTCACCGTCTACGTCTCGGAGGCGCGTCCCCGCCACCTCGGGCGGAAGGCGGCCCGACAGCTCGCCGGGATGGACCCGGTGGATGTTCACCTCCTGGTCGACGCCGCCGCCGGCCACGTGCTCGACGAGTGTGACCGGGTCGTGCTCGGGATGGACTGTGTCGTCGGCGACAGCTACTACAACCGTGTCGGCACGTTCCCGGTCGCGGCCGCGGCCGACAACCGCGGGGTCACCGTCGACGTGGTCGGCTCCGGGACGAAGGTCGTCGCCGACGGGTTCCGGTTCGAAAACGAGTTCCGCCCGCCCTCGGAGGTGATGCGCGAGCCGGTCGAGGACATCACCATCGAGAACCCCGCCTACGAGGCGACACCCGTCTCGTTGGTCGACCGGCTGCTCACCGACGAGGGGGTGCGCGACCCGAACGCAGACCCCGCCGGCGAGGTGGCGACGACCACACGCGACGGACAAGGGGGCGACCCGTGAGTGAGCCACAGTCCGACGACCCCGCTCGGACGGGTGATCTCCTCGACGGCGTCCACGTCGCCTTGGGGGTGACGGGGTCGATCGCGGCGGTGAAGACCGTCGAGTTGGCCCACGAACTCCGGCGGCACGGCGCGACCGTCCGGGCGGTGACGACGGAGTCTGCGGAGGGAATCCTCCACCCGTGGGCCGTCGGGTTCGCGACCGACGAGCCGGTGGTCCGGGAGATAACCGGCGCGGTCGAACACGTCGAGCTGTGTGGCCGGGACGGCTGGGCGGACGTGTTGCTGGTCGCGCCGGCGACGGCAAACACGGTCGGGAAGATCGCCGCCGCAGTCGACGACACGCCCGTCACGACGACGGCAACGACGGCACTGGGCGCGGGTGTCCCGACGGTGGTGGTGCCGGCGATGCACGAGCCGATGTACGACCACCCGGGTGTGCTCGACGCGCTCGACAGGCTGGAGTCGTGGGGGGTGCGGTTCGTCGAACCCAGAATGGAGGAGGGGAAAGCGAAGATCGCGACCCCGTCGGCGATCGTCACGGAGACCGCCCGCGCCGTCGGCGACCGCCCGCTCGCAGACCGGCACGTGATCGTCACCGCCGGCGCAACCAGTGAGGCGATCGACCCCGTCCGGGTGGTGACCAGCCGCGCGTCGGGGAAGACCGGCCGCGCGGTCGCCCGAGCCTGCTACGCTGCCGGCGCGCGGGTGACGCTCGTCCACGACGGGCCGGCGGTGCCGTGGGCCGACACCCGACAGGTGGAGTCGGCCGCGGAGATGCTCGACGCCACGCTCGGCGTTGCCGGCGAGGCAGACGCACTCGTCTCGGCGGCCGCGATCTCCGACTACACGGTCCAGACGGCCGACGAGAAGATCCGGTCAGGACAGGCGTCGCTTACCCTCGAACTGGAGCCGACGCCGAAGCTGTTGGACGAGGTCGGTACCGCCCACCCCGAGTTGACACTCGTCGGGTTCAAAGCCGAGACGGGCGGTGACGACGACGCGATGGTCGCCCGGGCCCGCGAGACGATGCGCCGGGCGGGACTGGCGTTCGTCGTCGCCAACGACGCGAGCGTGATGGGTGACGACGACACCCGGGCGCTGATCGTGCGCGCGTCGGAGGCCGACGAGCCGACAACAACCTTCTCGGGGAGGAAGACCGGGCTGGGGACGCGGGTTACCGCCGAACTCGCAGCACGGCTCTGAGACACTGTATTGGGGTGGAGCCGGCCCAGTGAACCACAACACATTCACGCAGAGCGTGACTCAACCTGTGTGTGCCAACACGACGGGGTGCCCTGAAGGCCGCAGTGGTCACACTCGCTACTGCTGGTTCGGGTGTGGACGCGGCGAGCCGACACGGTAGCGAGCCGAGGACGGTTGCTCCAGAGCGAGTGCGGCAGTCACTCCGCCGACTCGGTGATCTCTCCCCACCCGCACGCCGTGACGCGTGGCGACGACTCCCGGAGTCTCGTCGGGAGACGCTCGCGGCCGCAGCCTCCCCCGAGCGGGTGGTGACTGAGACACAGGAGACGGTCGCTGGCAGCACCACGACCGTCACACACACCGTGACGCTGCGAGGAGGGCTGGACGTGCTCACGATCGCGGAGTTCGATCACGAGGTTTCTTGGACGTACGACGGGACGAGCGTTCGAGATGTCGAACAGACAACGACAGCTAGAATCTCCCGTGAGGCACTCTCGGCGTGGCGGTACCGCGGGACGGGTCAGGAGACGGTCGCCAATCAGGCGGAGTGGACCGACGCGTTCGTCTCCGGGTTGTTCGAGTGGGGGCTCACTGCCGACGGCTCGGCACGAGACGCGACCGTGTACTCCGAACTTCGGCTCCGAGCAGACGGGGAGTGGGCCGTCGAGACGAGCAGCTACGAACTTTGACATCCTCCCACCCCTGGAGGGGTGGGATTCCCTGACCGCCGTTGGGATATTGTGGTTTACGACGTGACTTGTTTTTGCGGTGCGAACGCACCAGTCTCCTTGTCAAACACGTACGTCGAAGGCTGTGCCAACCAGCCGTTACTCCTATCCTCTGTCGGACTCGGAGTTACTTTCTGGCGGATGTTTTCGGCTCCGTTCACATCAGCGTTCGCCACCAATTCACACTCACCACAGACGTACAACCCACGCTCCACACGGTTCGTATCTCGGGATTGTCCACAGCACGAACACGATTTTGATGTGTCCTGTTCGGACACTGTTTCGACCGAGATGCCCTCCATCTCAGCCTTGTACGTCAGCAGTGTCGTAAACCGGTCGAACGCCCACGAATGCAGGTCGAGGTTCCCGTGCGTGCCCCAGTCTCTCACCTCGTCACTCTCGTCTTCACGGATGCCGGACAGGTCGCCTACTACAATCGTTCCAACCTCTTCTTCGACACACCGGGCAACGATGTGCCCTGAGAGGGTGTGGAAGTAGTGGGTGCGACGAGCCGACTTCTTGTGATGGAGTCGGGTCGCCTGCTGTGAGGTGGAGTCATCACACTGAGCAATGTGCTTGCTGAAGTAGTAGTCGTCCTGCTTCAGACAGTTCAGCGGATACAACTCCGCGTGTCCGCTCCCGTAGGCGAGTGCAGCGAAGTT
>JAHENP010000075.1 GCA_018609965.1 Haloferacaceae archaeon | reverse complement strand
TTGGCCCCATTCGGGGTCTGACGTGTTCGCCCTTGCGGGCCGTATCCACTCCCAGCGACCGTCGTCCCCAGTTGCTCACTGGGCCGCGGGCCGGACCATCGACCCGACGCGCCGCCACGCGGTGTGGCGGCCCGTCCCAAGTCGGCGTAGGGTTGCGTTTTGATTTACCCTCGCGGGTCGCGTGGACGCCTTCACAGGAACGGTGTGGTAGCCTTTCGTCCGGCGGGCAGACCCCAATCCAACTGCCAGGTTTTCGCCGTCTTGCGTACTTCTCTATACGGTTTCCGCCAAATTAAACGTTAGGGATGCAGACGGCAATCGGTGGTTGACTGACGGGCCGTGGTGTCGCTTACACCCACCCGTGAACGGGTGGGCTTCCGCTCGCTCCGTCACTTCACGGACAGGTCAAGGAGTGGGCCGAAGAAACCGACCGAAACCTAACCGAAGCGTACACCGAGTTGGTCAAGACAGGACTCAACAACGTGGAACATCCAGACGAGTCGTAGCGCGTGGGTTGCCGGGCTATGCTGTCGCTCAGACCCACCCCTGAAGGGGTGGGCTTCCGCTCGCTACGTGTCAATTCTGTCGTCCGTCTGGTTCACTGCTCCGGTGTCACGACCGCCCCGACACCGGGGACACCCAGCGTCCGACTCCGCCAGCCGTCGCCGACGGTGACCCGGACTGTTCCGTCGCTCGTCACACCCGCCAACAGGTCGGCCGTGACTGTCACGCCGGCGACCCCCGACTGGTCGTGGCGCGTCCACTCGTCTTCACCGTCGGTGCGCGTACGATGCCAGAGAACTTCGTCCGTCGCGGCCACGACGCTGTCGCCGCTCGCACCCGTCCCGACCGCGGTGAACGCGCCCTCCCGGACTGACTGCCAGCCGTTGCCGAGCCGGTAGAGCCCGTTGTTCGTCGCCGCGTACGGCACCGGCCGCGCGACCACGTCCGTCACCGCGTCGAGTCCGACCGGTTCGACCCCGTCGGCGGTCGCACGAACCACGCCGTCGGCGGTCGCTACCAACGCCCCGTCGGCCGCACGTGGCTCCGCCACGCTCCCGAGTTCCCGCCAGTCGGTCGCGCCCGGCGGGAGCCGGGAGACGGTCCCGTCCGGGGCGACGGCGACGACCCCGCTCCCGTCGTCAGTGGTCTCGACGCCGACTGCTGCCGCCGGGCCGCGGCCCGTCGGCTCGTAGTCACCGATCAACACGTCTTCGTCGGTCGCGACCGCGAGGGCGTCCCCGTTCGTCGCCAGGTCGGTCGCGGTGCAGGCGTGGTCGATCCCGAACTCCCCGACGATGTCGTCGGAGACGGAGACGGCGACGACACCGACCTCGCTCGCGACGAGCAACTGGGTCGCTGCCGTCGTGGTGCCGTAGACGCGTTTCTCGTCGATGGATGGCATGCTCGGGCGGTCGTCGCCCGACCGGTTAATCCGTGTCGACCACTCGCGACACCACATCCGTGTCGACCACTCGCAACACCACACTCCGCTCGCGCTCGCCGCGCCTCACTCCTCTCTGGTCCGCCGGTGGCGCCCGGTGATGTACCCCTCGAACTCCTCCCCGTCGTCGTCGTGGCGCCGGGAGACGCGGACGCTGTAGTCGTCGAGCACGTCCCGCCCCAACAACACGTCGTGTGAGAGGTGCGAACGGTCGCGGACGTTCACCTTCAGTTCGTGTGTGTACTCGCCGATCCGGAGCCCGACCGGAACGACCGGCCGACTGGTGCCGTCGCCTTTGATGTCGGCGGTGTCGTCGATCGGTCCGGCGCCGACCTCGCTGGCGAGCCCCAAGTCGATGCTCGTCCGGGTCGCGCCGGTGTCTGCCTTCGCGACGACCGTCTCTGCGCCGTGTTGCCCGGCGACCCGTACCTCCGTCGTGTACCCCAGCGTTCGTTCGTCGGGTGTCGGGCGCGTCTGTAACGACGGCCGACACTCCGGGACGCTGTCGTCTAACTCCGCCGACAGCTCTCGAACCAGGTCGTCGTCGACGGTGCCGCCAGCCTGCCGGATCGCGTGGGCCGCAATCGCCGGCGCGGGACTCACGCCGGTCGCCTCGAAGAAGCCCTTGAAGCCGGCGGTGACGTTCACCTCCAACACGTACCAGCCGTCGACTCCTTCGATCACGTCGACGCCGGCGTAGTCCAACCCTAACGCCGCCGCCGCGTCGACCGCCAACTGCATCACGTCCTCGGGCACGTCCAGGGTGGCGTCCCGCACACGCCCGCCGCGAGCGACGTTCGTCCGCCAGTCGTCGTCGGGCGCGTACCGCCGCATCGCACCGACCGCCTCCCCGCCGACGACGTAGATCCGCACGTCCTCGTGGTCGTCCGTCGGGCTCTCGACCATCCCCTGGACGATCCCCTGTGATTCGTGGACCAACTGCGGCGCGTACTCCCCGGCGCCCAACAACCCCGTCTCGTCGCCGTGGGTCCCGATCGGCCGTTTGAACACGCGTGTCCCCGGGTCGGTGGCTCCGGCGTCGGCGGCGAGCCCGTCGTCGGAGTCGGCCGGCGTGTCCAGCTCTTCGATCCGGTTGGCTCCGATCCCGAGCGTCGACGGCGGCACCGACACCCCCTCGGCGGCCAGCCGCGCCATCGCCGCGAACTTGTGGACCGCGACCGCGGTCGCCGACGCCGGATTGCACACCGGCGCGTCGACCGCGTCGAACACGCCCGCCAACCCCAACTGCGTCAGCGGCTGCTCGGCAGATGGGAGCAGGAGCCTGTTGATCACCACGTCGACGCTCGGCTCGACACCCACCGTGTCGTTGCCAGTCTCGACGCGGAGGTTCTCGCTCCTGAGCCACGCCGGCTCGTGGCCCAGCGCCGCGACTGCGTTGCAGATCGCTTTCGTCTCCTTGCTGTTGTGGAGGCTCAACACCCCGACGCGGACGGTTTCGCTCATATCGCTGTCTGGCCCGGATCGCTTGAAACTCCGTCGGAACGGCGTGATCAGAAATCACTCGGGGGCGAGTATTCGACTGCCGACTCTCCGGTGGACGCACACGTCCAAGCGGCGCCGACAAATCTTATGTCGCTATACAAAACTGGCAAATCGGGCTGATTCGACGCTCGGTCGACGGCTGAACCGCCGCGGCGGCGTGAGCAGTGTCGTCCTCGGTGCGGGCGCTCGCCGAACGGGACATGGACGCTGAGTCGTCTCTCCAGTCTCGGAGGCGGTGTTCTCGTCACCCCGAGATTTAAACCGGATTCCGAGCCAGACACCCCGTGCCAGAGAGCCACGAGACGGTCGCCGACGGTGTGTGCGTCCCGCCGCCGTGTCCGCCGGGTGACGCGGCGGCGTGGTACGCGCCCAGCGTGGTCGCACAGTACACTGTCCGTCCGGGCGTCGTCGCGACGATCCGGGACACACGCGAGCGCGACACGGGAGACGACACGGACGGGAAGACCGCCGAAAGCGACACCACCAGCCACACCGCCGAGGGCGACACCACCAGCCACCCGTTCCGGTACGACACCCGCGAGCCCGCACTGTGTGCCGACGGGCAGGCCGCATTCGACCGGATTGTCGACCACTTCGACGACGGCCAACACCGCCGACCGCTCACCCGCGCGGGCGTCGTCGAACGCGCACAGGCGGGGTTCGAACCCAAATACGAGCGCGCGATCGACAGACTCGTCGACGCCGGTTCGGCGTTGCGTCGTCGGCTCGCATACCACGCCCTCCGGCGGTTCCGACTGCTCGGGGAGGCGACACCGCTCGCGCTCGACGAGTCGATCCGGGTCGCCGACGCCGCAGACGGCGCGGAGTTGGTCGTCCACACGGATCGGTTCGCGCCCGCCGCGACACGGCTCTCGACGCAGACGACGTTCGCGGGCCGGGTCGCCGCCGAGCGGCTGGCGACATACGAGGTCGCGTTCGCGGGGTTCGAGGTGCCCGTGGTGGTGTACCGCGACCACCTGTTGGGTGAGGACAGCTTCACCACCCGCTACGCCGTCCGCGAGCCACCGTTGTTACCGGGCGACGAGGCGCTGATCGACGAGTGTGCCGACCGGATCTGGGAGTCGACCGTCCCGGGTGTCGTCGACGACCGGTACGAGTTCGTCGCCGACCGCGCACGACAGTTCCTCTCCCGGCGACTCACGGCGCGCAACACCCGGGCGTGGCTCGACACCGCGAGCCACCGGCTCCGGTCGGCGCTTGCGGCCTACGGCGTCGGCGTCCCGCCGGTCGACTCCCGGTACGCCCGCGACCGACTGGACGATCTCGTGTACTACGTACTCCGGGACTTCGTCGGCGAGGGGATTCTGACCGTCCCGTTGCGCGACGAAAATCTCGAAGACATCGAGGCGAACCGAGTCGGGGAACGGGTGAAGGTCGTCCCGCGTGCGTCCGTCCTCGCGGACGGTTCGCCGACCGCCGCGGCGCCAGTCGTCGAGTCGTCGACGGCCGTCTCGTCGGCCACCGAGTCGTCGACGGCTGGAGTATCGACTACCGAGTCGTCAACGGCCGGTACGTCGCCGACTGTCTCATCCACGGAGACTCGGACACCAGAACGCGTGCCGACGAACCTCCAGTTCGACTCCGAGTCGCAGTTCGTCAACGTCGTCACCCAACTGGCGGCACGCGACGGGACGGAACTGGACGCCTCGACCCCCAGCGCGAAGGTGAACCTGGAGTTGTCGGGTGTCGACGGCACGGTCAGGTGTGCGGTCGCGCTCCCGGTCGTCTCCGAGGGCGGGCCACACCTCTCCGTCCGGAAACAGTCCGCAGAGCCGATGACGCCCGTCGAGTTGATCGAACGGGGTGCGATCTCGACGGAACTGGTGACACTGCTGTGGCTGTTGTACGAACACCGCGGGGTGGTGTTGTTCTCGGGGCCGACCGGCGTCGGGAAGACAACACTGTTGAACGCACACACCCCGTTCGTCCCGTTCGACCACCGGCCGATCTCCATCGACGAGGGCTCTCGCGAGGTGGAACTCCCTCACGAGACCGGGGTGTCGCTGACCACCCGGGAACACCAGCAGTCGTACAAACGGGTGTCGATGGCGGACCTGATGACGCAGGCGAACTACCTCAACCCGGACGTGGAGGTGATCGCCGAGATCAACAGCGACGCCTCCTTCCAGACGTTCGGCGAGGTGCTCAACACCGGCCACGGCGTGCTCGGGACGACCCACGCCGAGGACCCGGCGACGTTGGTCAACCGCGTCATCGAACAGGGGCTCCCGCCACATCTCCTCGGCGAGATCGACCTCGTCGTGTTCCCGCGGCGTGTCGACGGCGACCGCTACGTCGGCGAGGCGGTCGAACTCGCCGCCGACCCGACCGCCTTTGCCGACTGTTCCGGTCCGGGTGGGGTGATCGAGAAGTCCGGAACACAGATCGCGTGGAACCGCGTCGCCGGCCGCACCACCGACGGTGGGTTCTCGTTTGCGTACGACCACCCACAGTTGGGGGGTGTCGACCGCCGTCTCGACCACCGCGTGTTCGACCGGATCGCCGCCCGGACGGACCGCGACACGCGCGCAGTCGAGTCGGAGTTCCACCGGAAACGCCGGTACGTGGCGTACCTCCGCCGTGAGGGGGTGACCGGGTTCCAAGAGACGTTCGAGTTCCTCGCAGACCTCCGTGCCGACGAAGCGGCGACGGTCGACCGGGTGCGCCAGCCGGCCACACGACGGGGGACGGCCGATGACTGACGCCGGCACCGCGCCGACCCGACTCCCAGCGGTCGACCGAGCGTTGTACGCCCTGTTCGCCCGCCACGCCGACAACGACCGCCACGCGGCCGCCCGAAAACGCTACCGTGGGCTCCGACTGGGGGTGAGTTTCGACGTGTATCTGGCCCGCGCGTACGGACTGTCGTGGGTCGTCGCTGGCGCCGTCGCGGCCCTACTCGCGCCGGTCGTGGCCGTTCTCCCGGTCCCGACACTCCCGACCTCGCTACTCCCGGCGAGCCTGTCGACGGCCGTGTCGTCCGGCGACTGGATCGCCCCCACGGTGGTCGCGGCCGCCGCCGCGGCCGCGAAACGACTCACGCTCGTCGCCGCCGGCACGTATCTCCAAGCGCGGGCGGCGACACGCCGTGCTCGGATTGCCCGCTCGTTACCCGGCGCCGTCCGGTTCCTCCACGCGCTCTCGTCGGGAAGCGACGGGCCACGAGAGATGTTGCGACGTGTCGCCGAACGCGGTGCGTACGGGGAGACCGGCCGTTCTATCGAGACGGCGCTCAACACCGCCGCACTCACCGGGAGTCTCCGGCAGGGACTCGACCGTGTGGCTCGCGACACACCGTCACGAGAGTTGCTCGCCCCGTTCCTGCTGAAATTTCGCGAACACGCCACCCAAGGCGACGACGCGCTCGCAAACTACCTTCGACTGGAGAGTCGCGTGCTCGCCCGGCAGCGAGAACGCGCCGGCCAACGCAACGCCGACCTGATGGAACTGCTCGCGGAGCTGTTCGTCGTCGTCTTGGTGTTACCGGCGTTGCTCGTGGTCGTCTTGGTCGTCGTGAGCGTGCTCGCGCCGTCGTTGTCCGAGCCCGTCACGACGCCGCTCGGCCCCGTCACCCGCCGGGCGCTCGTCACGTACGCCGCGGCCGGCTTCGTCGTCTGTGTCGGTGCCGGCGCGGCCGTCGCCGTCGAGAGCCTCCGACCGACAGACCGACAGTCGAGTGACGGTCTCCCGCCGTTGGCCGCCGTTCCGGCCACGGCGGCGTCCAACCCGGCCAGTGCCGCCGTCGTCTGGCTCCCGGTGTGTCTCGGTGCCGCCGCGTGGGCGCTCGGTGTCGGCGTCACCCCGACGAACACGGCAGTCGCTGGCTACGTCGCGTTCAGCGTCCCGGTCGGGCTCGTCGGTCGGCGGCGCGCACGACTCGACGACGCGAAGGATCGCGAGATCAAAGACTTCGTCCATGCCGTCTCCGGGCACGTCGGGTTGGGGCGGCCGCTTCCGGGTGCAGTCAAACGGGTCGCACGCGAAACGGATCTCGGCCCGCTCGATCCAGATGTCGACGATCTGGCGTTCAACCTCGCACACGGCGGGCGGCGCAACACGGACCTCCGAGCGGCCGCACTCAACCGGTTCGTCGAACGGGTCGGGACGCCGCTGGCGGCACGGAGTGTCGGACTGGTCGCCGGCGCACTCGACGCCGGGAGCGACTCTCATGCGGTGTTCGAGACGCTCCAGACGGAGGTCGGCCGGCTCTACCACGAGAAACGCGCACTCCGGTCGAACATGCTCGTCTACGTCGTTGTCGGCTGGACGACCGCACTGTTGGTCGTCGGGATCGTCCTCGCGGTGACGACACAGGTGCTCGACAGCTTCACACAACTGTCGACGGTCGCCGATGTCGGCAGTGTCGCAATCGACCCCGAGGCGGTCGATCCGACACGGACACGCAGTCGGTTCTACCTCGTGACCCAGGCGACCGTGCTCGCCTCGGGCTGGTTCGCCGGCGCGGCCGACCGCGGGGCTGCCGCCGCACTGCTCCACTCCGGGCTGTTGGCCGCGCTCACGGCCGTCGCCTTCGAGGTGGTCGTGGCGTGACACGCGGTCAGTCACACGTCGTCGGCGTCGCGATCCTGTTGGCCGTGACGGTCGTCAGCCTCGGCGGACTGACAGCGACGGTCGCAGACACCGTCGACGCCGGCACCGACCACGTTGCCGAACGCCAGGCCGCAACCCAGCTCGCGGACGCCGTCCGACCCCGTCGGGTGACCGGCACCCACACCGGCCGCTTCGCGGTCGGGAGCGGCCGAATCGAGACCGTCCCGCGCACGGTCCGACTGCTGAACGACTCTGGCACGATCCGACAGATCGCGGTTGACGCACTCGTCTACCGGACGGACGACACCCGCGTGGCGACCGTCACAGGCGCCGTCGTCCGTGGCCGTCCGGGTGCGGCGACGGTCGTCCGACGGCCGTCCGTGCGCCGCGCGGCCGACACGCTGGTCGTCGGCGTCGCCACGCTCGGTGATCGGGAGAACCGGGCGACGGCCAGTGTCGGCGTCGGTGGTCACGGCCCCGCGCGGAGTCAGATTCCTCTCCGGACGAACGTCTCACACCACGCCACCCGGTACCCGACGGACACGTGGCGAGTCGCCATCGAGACCGCGACACCCGACGCGGTCGCGGCGTCACTAAACACCGCTGACGACACCGCTCAACGGGACTTCGACGACGACGGCGTTCCCAGTGTCGTCGTCCACGTTACCGACCGTCGGGTGGTGTTCGTCGTCCACGCGCTCCGACTGGAGGTGGTGTCGTGACCGACAGCCGGTCGACTCCGGGATCGACTCTGCAGTTGCCCGCCGACACGACGCCGACATCGGGCCGTGCCGTCGCCCCGACGGTCGGGAAGCTACTGGAGGTGGGACTCGCGTTGGTACTCGTCACCGGCTTGGTGGCGACGCTGTCTGGCGGTACAGTGCCGGCGTACCGCGACCGGGCCGGCGCGACGCTGGCGGACCGCCAACTCGCGGCTGCCGCGACCCACGTCCAACGCGCCGTGCCGCCGGCCGGACAGTGGGTGCGTGTCGAGCGACGCGTTCCACTCCTGAACCGAATCCGTGGAGAACAGTACCGAGTCGTCGCCGACGGCGACCGACTCCGGCTCGACCACCCGAACCCTGCGGTGGCGGCCGAGACGCGGCTCACGCTCCCGAAACGTGTCGTTTCGGTAACAGGAACGTGGCACAGCACCGACCGGCCGGTCGTCGTCGTCCGTGGGACCACCGACAGTGTGGTCGTCCGGCTCCGTGGGGGTGGGGTGTGACCGCGCCGTTCTGCGGTGGGCGCCTGACGACCGCCCGCGGACAGGCGAACCTGTTGGCCGTCGCTGTCGCGTTCCTGCTCGTCGTCAGCGCGGTCGGCGCCACGTTGGGGCTCGCGGCCGCGGCCTTCGCAGATGCTGATCGCCCGGCGACGGACCGCCACGCCGCCACGAGCGCGACGGCCCGACTCGTCGCTGCTGACGGTTCACTCGCGGTCCGCGAGAACGTGCTCAGGGCCGAGGCGGTCGACGCAGTCGACGCCACGACCGTCGTCGCGAGCGCTCCGGTCCTCCGTGACCGCGCGTTTCGTGTCGAACTCGACGACCGGGTGCTCGCGGCACGTGGCGACGCCGACGGTGTCACCCACCGCCGGATCGTCACGGTCGCAGAGACGACCACCAGAACCCGACACGTCTCCCGAGCGGTGACACTCCCTCGGCGGACCGCCCGCATTCGCTTCGACTTCGCGAACGCCAACGTCGAACGAGTCCGGGTGAACGGTCGGGTGGTGCTCGCGCGCCCCAGCGGGCTCCGCGGCACCGTGGCCGTCGATGTGAGGCGTCGGGCGACACTGCGCGTGACCTTCGAGGGGACGGGCACCGTCCGGCTGACGACGTTCCCGACACGGACCCGAAAGGCACGATTGGAGGTGACCGTCGGTGAGTGACCGCGGACAGCTGTCGTTGTCGGTCGTCGAAGCGGGTGTCGGCACCCTGTTCCTGTTGGCCGTCGCCGCGGGGTTCGCTGTCGACCTCCCGTCGCCGCCGACAGACGAGACACAACTCGACGCGTACGCCGGCGACGCCGCGACCGTGCTGGCGAGTGAGCCACCCCGTCACGCCGACCGGAGTCGGCTGACCGAGGTGACAGCCTCGCGGGCGGCGTTCGAACGGGAACGCGCCACGCTGCGTCGGCGCGTCGCGGCCACCCTCGGCGACAACCTCCAGTTTCGGGTCAAGACGCCACACGGGGTCGTCGGCGACCCGGTCCCGCGGGCGACCCCGACCGGCACGGCGACGGTGCCGACCGGAGACGGTCCGGTGGTGATCGAGGTGTGGTACGTGTGAGCCGGACAGACGAGCGGCGCGGCCAACTGGTGTTGCTCACCGCCGCGCTGGCGGCGCTCGCGCTCCTCCCGCTTGTGGTCGCGTACCTGCAGTTGGGCGCGCACCCGGACGTGGGAGCACGGGCGGAGCCGGGTCACGAGACGGACCGGGTCGTCCGCGCACTGGAGCGTGCCGCAGGCAACGCCTCCCGAGCGGTCTCCGGCACCGATCCGTGGGTCGACCGGACGGCGACGCTGGCGGCGTTCGACCGGACGCTCCGCCCGGACCGCCGCGAGATCGAGACGGCACGACTGGACCGCGGTGTCTCGGTCCGTGTGCGGCGCAACACGACCGCCGCCGAGTCGTGGCCCGGCTGTCCGAGCGGGCCGAACCGTCAGTTCGGCGACTGTGTGGTTCATGACGGAGTCGTCGTACAGGAACGTGCCGAAGAGACGTACGTCGTTGCCGTCGCCTTCGAGATCCGCGTGATCGACCCGAGCGGGGAGACGGTCGTGGTGCGGGTGGTCGACACCTGAGTTGTCTCTCACCCGCCGTCGCGACTCTCGGCTCGTCTCTCACCTACTGTCGCCACCCTCGGCTCGTCTCCCGTCTCGCAGTCGTTTGCCGGCGGCGTCGAGGGTGTTCTGGAGCGTGTGGCCGGCGATCACGGCCGGCAGGCCGACCGCGAGGAAGCCGACCCCGTAGGCCAGTGCCGCGGTGCCGGTGACGATCACACC
>JAHENP010000074.1 GCA_018609965.1 Haloferacaceae archaeon | reverse complement strand
GCGAGCCCGACCGCGAGCGCCGGCGGACGAGCCAGCGTTGTCCGGATGCCCCCTGGGCCGCCCGCGACGACGCTGGCAGCACCACAGACGCCAACGGTCGTGACTGCGGCGAGACCCGCGTCCCGTCGGCGGGAGAGCCCGTCGTCTGTGTCGCTCACTCGCCGGTGTCCTCGTCTCCGTCGTCTGTGAGGGCAGACCCTCCGCCAGTCGTGTCACACACCTCGTCGGAGTTTGCGCCGTCCACCGGCGACTCCTCGGTGTGTTGGCCCCAGAACCCGGGGTACTTCTCGACGGTCACGTCCCCGAGCACGCGCGTCTGGCAGGCCAACCGCAGTTCGTCGTCGGGGTCGTGTGGGGGGACAGTCAGCCGGAGCCGTTCCCGGCGGGACCGGTCGCCGACGGCCCCGTCGACCGCGACCGCACAGGTGCCACACGACCCCAGTCCGCGACAGTTCAGCCGGTCGGCACCCCCGTTGTGCGGAGAGACACCCGCCTCGCGCAACACCGCTCGGAGCACGTCACCCCGGTCACAGTCGATCTCCTCGCCGCGGAACCGGACGACCGGCACGCTACCTCCGCCGGGGCCGGCTCGGCGGCCCCTGGTCGTCCGGCTCCGACTCCGTCACCTGTTCTGATCGACTCGGCGTGTCGGGTTGGCCTACCGTGTTGTCTGTCGTCGCGCGCCCGGCGTTGTCGCCGTCGCCGGCAGGGTTGCCATCGCCGGCAGGGTTGCCGCCGCCGGCATGGTCTCCGTCACCGGTAGGCCCGCCGTCACCGAGTTCGGCGGCGCGGGCGCGAGCCTGGTCAACGACAGGGGGTGGCGCCTCGAACCCCAGTTCGACGTGGTCACCGCCGTACGTCTCCTGGGTGACGTGGCCGTTGTCGTGGACCCACGACACCAGACTCATCGCGTCGTCCGACACCGGGAGCACCAGCCGCTCGGTCGCCCAGTCCGGGAGTTCGTCCTCGATCCGGGCGCGGAGCCGGCCGACGTTCGTCCCCTCCAGCCCGGAGACGGTGACGGGATTGGGCGCCAACGACGACAACGCGTCGCGTTTTCGGCGGAGTGCCGCGTCGTCCACCCGGTCGGTCTTGTTGAACACGGTGACGATCGGCGCCTCGTTGCGTTCACGCAGCGTGTCGTGGGAGGTGGCGAGCTTCTCGCGCATCCGTTCGACCGGCTCGCTGGCGTCGACCACGAGCAACACCAGATCCGCGTGGTACACCGACGACAGCGTCGAGTGGAAGGAGTCGACGAGCCAGTGTGGGAGATCCGAGATGAACCCGACCGTGTCCGTCACGAGCACCTCGCGTTTCCCCGTGTCCGCCCGCCGGGTGGTGGTGCCCAGCGTCGTGAACAACTGGTTCTCGGAGACGGCCGTGTCGTCGAGATCCGGGTGGCGGTCGGCGTTCTCGTCGACGTCGAGCGCGTCCGCGAGCCGCCGGAGCAGTGTCGACTTGCCGGCGTTGGTGTACCCCGCCAGCGCCACCAGATCGAACCCGGACTCCCGGCGGCGTTCCCGGCGGGTCTCCTCGGTGTCGGCGATCTGGTCGAGTTCGTCCCGGATGCGAGAGATCTGGGACTTGATGTCCTGTTCGCGCGACTCGTCGTACTCCCCGAGCCCCATGAACCCCGGGCGTTCGTCCCGTTTCGCGAGGCTGGTCTTCGCCTCCGCCCGCGGGAGTTCGTACCGGAGTTCTGCCAACTCGACCTGGAGCTGTGCCTTCCGGGTCTGGGCGCGTTGACCGAAGATTTCGAGGATGAGGGTGAACCGGTCGACGACCTGGACACCCTCCGGGACGGTCTTGCCGATGTTGAACTTCTGGTAGGGGCCGACCTCGTTGTCGACGACGAGCACGTCGGCGTCCTCCCGGACACACAGCCCGGCGAGTTCCGACACCTTCCCCTCACCGAAGTGGTAGGCGGCGTCTTCCGTCCGTTTCTGGGTCCGGGTAGCGACGACCTCGTAGCCCGCCGCCTCCGCGAGCCCGACGATCTCCGAGAGATCGGCCTCGTGTTCGTACCGCTTGGCGACGACTGCTCTCACGGGGTCACACCCCACCCGTCGTCGGTTGTTCCTGGCGCGACGCGACTGCGCTGGGTCGACTGCGTTGTGACTGGTCGAACATAAAACGAGCTGTCGCGACTCCACGCCGGCCCGCGGCCGGCCGAAGCGTCAGGGGCGGGCGCCCCACACCTCGCGTTGTCTCGTCACGACTAGTTCGGTCGCGCTACGGCCCGCTTGCTCATAACGGTGGTGCCGGCGTGGTGCCGTCCGGGTCGGTGTGGTGTCGTTCGGGTCGGCGTGTCGACGTAGCCACCGACGGGAAGCTTAATTACCACAGCCCATCAACCTCTGTGGGGAGGCTCAGCATACGCGTGCACACCACAGCGTTCCCGTGGCTGGTTCGTGGGTCGACTGTCCCACGGCTGCTCCGTGGATCGACCGCCGACCGTCTCGTTCCGTGGCGTCCTGATTCGTCGGCACACGACACCGGAGGTGGGCAGGCGTGAGCGAACCCGAGTCCGACGAGCGCGCAGCCGCACAGAGCGCGCTCCGCCGGATGACAGACGGGTTCGTCGCCGTCGACCGAGAGTGGCGCGTCACGTTCTGTAACGAACGGGTGAGTGATCTGCTGGGGAACGAACACGTTCCCGAGCTGGGCACGTCGCTGTGGGAGGCGTACCCACGGCTCAGAGACAACGAGTTCGGTGCCGCGTACCGCCGGGCGATGTCGTCGGGCGAACCGCAGACGGCCGAGGCGTACTACGACTTCTTCGGCGGCTGGTTCCAGGCGACCGCCTATCCGGACGAGGAGGGGTTGTCGGTCTACTTCCGGGACGTGACAGAACGTCGTCAGTTGGAGGCAGAACTCCGCCGCGAGAACGAACTCCGAGAACGAGTGTTCGAGACGACACCGACGGGTGTGCTCGTGTTGGACGACGAGGGCCGGGTCGAACGGGCCAACGAGCGCGCCGCAGAGCTGTTGGGGATCGACACGGACCCAGACGGGCTCACGTACGACAGCCCCGAGTGGGAGACGTTCGACGAGGACGGCGAACCGTTGGATCGGTACCCCGTGGAGACAGTGTTGGAAACGGGACAGCCGGTCGAGAACGTCGAACACGGGATCGAAGCCGGCGACGGGAGCCGGCGGTGGCTCTCCGTCAGCGCCACCCCGATTGCCGACGACCCGGACGGAGAGCCGACCCGTGTCGTCGCGGTCGTCGCCGACCGCACGGAGCAACGCCAACTGGAGACGCAGCTGCGCGAGAGTGCGGCGTCGCTCCACCGGCTCTACGAGGTTGCGGGCGATCCGGGGTTGTCGTTCGAGGAGAAGCTCCAGGAGCTGTTGCGGGTTGGCCGCGAACGACTCGGCGTCGAGCTGGGGTTTCTCACCCGGATCGAGGACGGCGTCCAGACGATTGCCGAGGCGGTCGGCGACCACCACCGCGTCCAGACCGGGGAGTCGTGTCCACTGTCGCAGGCGTACTGTAGCCGGACAGTCGAGTCTGATGGGTTGCTCGCGGTGTACGACGCCGAGGCCGAAGGGTGGGTCGGGACGGAGCCGTACCAGGTGTTCGAACTGGGCGCGTACGTCGGCGGGAAGGTGTTCGTCGACGACGAACTGTACGGGACGCTCTGTTTCGCCGACGCCGACCCGCGCGGGGAGTCGTTCTCGGGCGCCGAGGCGTCGTTCGTGGAGCTGTTGACCCAGTGGGTGAGCTACGAACTCGACCGCCGGGAGCGCCACAGCCGGATCGAACGCCAGAACGAACGGCTCGACGAGTTCGCCAGCGTCGTCAGTCACGACCTCCGCAACCCGTTGAACGTCGCGGCCGCCCGGGTGGAGATGGCCGCCGAGACCGGTGACACCAGCCACCTCGCGGACGCCCGCGATGCTCTCGATCGGATGGACGAACTGATCGACGACGTGTTGTCGTTGGCGCGACACGGCGACGAGGTGGTCGACGCGGAGCCGGTGCCGCTCGGTGACGCCGCCGAGCGGGCCTGGCAGAACGTGACCGGCGGAGACCGCGACGCGACGCTGGTCGTCGCCGACCCACCGACGGTTCGCGGGGACGACAGCCGCATCCTCCAACTGTTCGAGAAGCTGTTCGGCAACGCGGTCAACCACGCCGGCCCGGGCGTGACTGTCACGGTCGGCACACTCACACACGAAGAGGGGTTCTTCGTCGCCGACGACGGCCCGGGGATTCCGCCGTCGGAGCGCGAGCAGGTGTTCGAGCGGGGGTACTCCACCGCAGACAACGGCACCGGGTTCGGGCTCGGGGTGGTCGCGAAGATCGCCAGCGCCCACGACTGGACGGTGCGTGCCGTCGAGAGCGAAGACGGCGGCGCTCGGTTCGAACTCGTCGCGCCGGCCGCCGACCCGTTCGACGGGTAGCTCACCCCAACTGTGCGAACACGAACTCCGTGCTGCTCCCCAACGGATCGGAGCTGGTCTCCGTCCGAATCTCCTCGAAGCCGGCCGCGCGCAACTCTGACAGTGT
>JAHENP010000073.1 GCA_018609965.1 Haloferacaceae archaeon | reverse complement strand
CGGGGGTTGCTCGTGCGTGACTGTCTCCGTGCCGACGGCGCCGAGGCGGCCGCCCGACTCGTCGCGGACGCGGTCGCCGAGACGGCCTACGACGGGTTCAATCTCCTCGTCGCGGACGCGACCGCGGCGATCCTGTTGGAGTGGGACGGCCGGCTCGGAACGACAACGCTTCGCCCGGGCGTGCACGTCCTCGGCAACGTCGGGATCGACGGCGCGTTCTACGAGCCGCCCGGGCGACCGGAACTCGGCCCGGAACAGGCCGGGGACGTGCGTCGACTCCGTGATCACCTCCGGCCGGAGCCGGGCGAGTCGGGCGCGGCGTGGCGCGAACGTGCCGCAGAGGCGCTGGGTGACCACGCGTTCGGGGCGTGTGTCCACGACGACGGCTACGGGACGGTGTCGGCGTCGCTGGTGACGGTCGACGCGGACGGGGTCGACTACGCGTTCGCCGACGGACCGCCGTGTCAGACTGCGTTCGAACGGGTCCCCGACGACAGGGTTTAAGCCGTCGACCGACCCACCCGAGAGTATGAGCGCCGCCGACGCGGAGTCAGATCTCTCGGAGGTCGAACAACAGGCCCTGGAGTTGGTTCGCGAGACGGGTGGGATTCACCAGAGCGACTTCTGGAAGGAACTCGATGTCTCCTCGCGCAAGGGGAGCCGGATCGCCGAGAAGCTGTTGGAACGGGAGCTGATCCTGCGCGAGGAGACCGTCTACCAGGGACACAACACCTACCTCCTGTTGCCGACGGCGAAGGATCTGGACTTCTCGTTGTTGATGGCCGGCGACATGCTCTCGCCGTTCATCGGCGAGGAGGAGGTCGACGCCAACAGCGACTCGTTCACGCAGTGGCTGATGAACCTCGCGTACGAGGAGTGAGCGCCTCGTAGCCGGGGGTCGGTGTCGTCGGGCAGCACACAGAGCCGGCAATCGAGCGGGCGAGCCGAAGACACTTTTCTCGACCTGCCGTCGCGTGTGTCGTGACAGACTCCGACACAGTCGTCGTCCGCGGCGGGCGAGTCCACACACAGACCGACCGCGGCGTCGTCGACGGTGACGTGTTGATCGAGGGGTCCGAGATCGCGGCCGTCGGCGATGTCGACGCGCCGGCAGACGCGACAGCAGTCGACGCGAGTGGGTTGGAGATCACGCCCGGCCTGGTGGACGCCCACAGCCACGCCGGGATGGCCGAGTGGGGCGAACCCGAGGACGGCGACTTCAACGAGGGGACGAGCGCGACGACACCACAGGTCAACGCCTTAGACGGGTTCCACCCGCGCGACGAGGAGCTGAAACACGCCTTCCAGAACGGCGTGACGACCGTCTCCGCGCGGATGGGGTCGGGCAACGTCATCGGCGGCGTGATCGTCTCGATGAAGACTCACGGCACCGTCGCCGACCGGATGTTGCTCCGTGAGGACGGGATGAAAGCCGCGATGGGGGAGAACCCCAAACGGTTCCACGGCGACCAGGAGGGGCGCCAGCCGTCGACGCGGCCGGGGGTCGCGGCCACACTCCGCGAGGAGTTCACCGCCGCCGAGGACTACCGCGAACACCGCGAGCATGCCCGGGAGGCGGATGAGCCGTTCGAGCGCGACATCGGGATGGAAAACCTGGTGCGCGTGTTAGAGGGTGAACTCCCGTTGCGGGTCCACGCCCACCGCGCAGACGACATCGTCACTGTGTTCCGGATCGCCGAGGAGTTTGGAATCGACAATCTTTCGATCGAACACGCGACGGAGGGCCACCTGATCGCCGAGGAGTTTCTTACGCGTGACGTGCCTGCCGTGGTCGGGCCGTCGATCTCGTCGGCGACGAAGTACGAACTCCGCAACATCACCTTCGAGACGCCGGGTATCCTCCACGAGGCGGGCGTGACGGTGGCGATCCAGACGGACGCGCCGGTGCTCCCACAACAACACCTCGACGTGTGTGTCGGGCTGGCCGTCCGCGAGGGGCTGCCCGCCGAGGCCGCACTCGACACGGTGACGACGAACCCCGCGGAGATTCTCGGCGTGACGGATCGCGTCGGCACGCTCGCGCCCGGCACGGACGCTGATCTCGTCGCCTGGGACGGGGAGTTCTTCCGGGTCGACACGCACAGTCGACACGTCTTCGTCGACGGCGACCACGTGTTCGACCGCGAACACGACGAGGTCGACCCGCGCAAGGAGTATGCCTGGTGAGTCTCACGTCGTCGCCTCTCGACAGGCGAGTAGTGACACGACTTATGACTGTTCCTGCCGAGGGTCGTGGTATGGGAACGGAGACGAGCGGACGACAGTCCGACGGCGGGCCCGACTCGGAGCTGGTCGCCTTCCGACGCGACCTCCACCGGCATCCGGAGCCGGCGTGGTGTGAGTTCTACACGACCGCACGGATCGTCGCGGAGCTAGAACGCCGCGACCTCGACGCGATCCACCTCGGCGAGACAATCCACGGTGGGCAACGTCGGGGCGTCCCCGAGGCGGAGACGCTGGCGGAGTGGCGCGACCGGGCGTTGGAAGCCGGCGCGGACCCGGACGTGATCGCGGAGATCGGCGAGGGGTACACCGGCGCGGTCGCCGTCGCCGAGCGTGGTGACGGCCCGGTCGTCGGCCTCCGGGTGGACATCGACGCGCTCCCGATCACGGAGTCGACGACCGACGACCACGTGCCGGCCGCCGAGGGGTTCCGCTCCGAGAACGAGGGGTACATGCACGCCTGTGGCCACGACGCTCACGCGACGTTCGGGCTCGGCGTGATCGACCGTGTGTTGGACAGCGGGTTCGACGGGACGCTGAAGCTGTTCTTCCAACCCGGCGAGGAACAGGTCGTCGGCGCCGAGCCGATGGTCGCCTCGGGGTTGTTAGACGACGTCGAGTATCTGTTCGCGGCCCACGTCGGACTCGACCACCCGACGGGTGAGGTGATCGGCGGGATGGACGGGTTTCTGGCGGTGTCACACCTGCGTGCGGACTTCGCGGGCGAGCCCTCACACGCCGGCGGCCACCCGGAGCAGGGACGCAACGCCGTCCAGGCGGCCGCGACGGCGATCCAGAACCTCTACGCGATCCCGCGGCACGCGGACGGCGCGACCCGGGTGAACGCCGGGATCGTCGGCGGCGGGACGGGGACGAACATCATTCCAGAAGAGGCGTTCATCGAAGGCGAGGTGCGCGGTGAGACGACGGCACTGATGGAGTACACAGACGAGAAGGCCGAGACCGTCCTCCAGGCGGCCGCGGACATGCACGAGGTGGACGTGGAGACAACACGGGCCGGTCGGGCCCCGTCCGCCGAGAGCGACCAGGCGTTGGTTGAGCTGGTGACGGAGACGGCGGCGGGAGTCGGCGTCGACTCCGTCGTCGAACGCGACGAACTCGGGGGGAGTGAGGACGCTACCTACATGATGCGGGCCGTCCAGGAGAACGGCGGGCTGGCGACGTACGTCGGCGTCGGGACGGACCACCCGGGCGGCCACCACACCGCGACGTTCGACGTGGCGGAGGCCTCACTCGATGTCGGCGTAGACGTACTCTCGGAGGCTGTGTTGCGGACTGCGGCCGACCCTCCCGTCGCAGAGTGAGGTCGCGACGGACCGACTCAGAGTGAGGTCGCGACGGACCGCCGCAGGGTGAGGTGGCGACAGGCTGGTGGGCCCACGCTCCCGTCCCGTCGCCGGAACCACCGAGGCTTTGCCTCCCCCGGCCGGAGAGGAGATGATGAGCCGACCCCGGACGGTTCTCGTAGGCGACGACGGGACGCTCGCGGCGTCGGCGGTGACGGTCGTCGACAGCGTCGCGTCGGACGATGTCGGCGAACTCCTCTCGGACGACCCGCCGGCGTGTGACGCTATCCTCACACTGGGGGAACGGGCGTTCACCCGGACGGCACGGACAGCACCGTCGGTGCCGGTAGTCCCGATCGCGGCACCGACGACACCCAGCCGCGGTGTCGGCGCAGACGCCCGGCGGATCGGCGGGCCGGTACGCGACCCAGTGGCCGCCGTCGACGCGCTTGCGGCCGACCGACTGGCGGCCGTCGACTGGACGGTGTTGTCCGTCTCGGTTGACGGCGAGGCGGTCGGCACCGCCGCACTGGACGCCGGGCTCGTGACGAGCGAACCGGCACGGATCTCCGAGTACTCCGTCGCCGACGGCGACCGGCACGTCGAGACGGTCCGTTCTGACGGAATCGTCGTCTCCACGCCGCTCGGCTCCGACGGCTACGGCCGGGCGGCCGGCGGCCCGGTGTTGGCGCCCGACACCGGGGTGGCGGTGACACCGATCGCACCGTTCGCGACCGGCGCCGGGCCGGCCGTGCTGAACGGCCCGGTCCACCTCCGTGTCGAACGGGACGAGGGTGGTGTGTCGTTGCTCGTCGACGACGAGGTGCGCCGGGAGGTGCCGCCAGCGACCCGCGTGACGTGTGTCCCCGCCGACCGGGTGCGCGTGTTACACCTCCCTGCCGACACACGCGACGACGGTGCCACGACTCGTGGGTGACGGCCGGCGACGACTCTCTGAGGACAGGCTCCGGGTGTCGAACGGAAACGTTCAAACGAGTGGTCCACAGAGACGGGAGCATGAACCCGGTTCCACTGGCGTTCCCGTTCCCCGTGAACGCCCTGGAGAGCGTCTCCGGGGCGATTCCGTACGTCGTGATGGGGCTCGTCGTCGCGAACCTGCTCACACGGTTCCTCGCGCACCGCCGCCACGTCGAACAGGCACAGACCGGCGACGGCGATGAGGCGATGTCACGGTTCCTCCCGCACGAGGCGACGAACGTCGCGTTACTGCTAGCGTCGTTCGCGTTCCTGATCGTCGAACCACACGGCGGAATGGTGTTGTCGGCGCTCGTGCTCGGGCTGTTCCTGACGGACTTCTTCGAGTACGAGGCCCGGTGTGTGGAGGCACGCAACAACATGACCGTCGAACAACCGAAGGGGTCGCTCGTCGCCGCCGCGCTCGTGTTGTTGTACGCCGGCTTCCAGTCGTTGTTCTTCCTCGTCGAACCGCTCTGGAACTCGCTGGTGTAGGCGCGTCGCCGGTTGGCGTGACCCCCGAGGGCCCGAACGACTTTGCCCGCGGCCGCCGTCCAACCGAGTGTGATACGACAGACAACGAGGTGGTGGTCGTGACAGAGTCGCCGGCGACGCCGGACGCGACACCGTTGCGAGGCGTGACCGTGACGTTCGCGCCCGCGGCGGAGTTCTCACGGTACGACGGCGACGTGCGACTCCACACCAGCGGCTGGGTCGAGGTGCCGGAGCTCCGCCGGTTGTTTCCGCCGGACGCCGTCGCGGAGATCAGTTACTGACCGTCGATCGTCCGGTGAAAATACCGGTGCCCAAAAGATACTTGTACACATACCCGTGAACGTCGGCTGCGCGCCGTGAGGCGCGGTCCCCGGCGACGCGCCGGGCAGCTAGCACATGGTCGGGCTGGCACCCCACACCACTGCCACATGGTCGGGCTGGCACCCCAAACTGCCTTTCAGGCGAGTTCCTCGTAGGTGTCTCGAACGGTCTCTGCCAGCAGCCCGTCGCGTCTGAACACGACGTAGACGACGACGAACGCCCCGTCCACCGGCCGGAGCACGAACACCTCGCGAGCCGGCGGTGTGTCTCCCGTCTCGGCTGCGGCTGTCGTTCCCGTCTCGGTGTCCCCGCCGTCCGTCTCGTCGACCTGCTCCAACCGCGCGGCGAGACCACCCAGCGTCGGGTCGCCGCCGCCACTCTCCTCACCGCCCGGCGGCGCCTCGTCGTCGGCGGCCGGGTCGTCCTCGTCGACGCGTTCGACGAGCGGGTCCAACGGACGGCGCCCGCTGCGGAACTCGTCGAACACGTCCCGTCCTGCGGGGTCCGCAAAGACGTACAACGCCCCGTTCGGCTGACCGTCCGTGTCGTGTGTCACCCGGGAGCCGACGGCGTCGCCGGCGTCCCGCGCCGCCTCCCACGTCTCGCGTGCCGCCTCGAACAACCCGGTCACGTCGTCGCCGAACCGGTAACGTGTGTGTCGTTCGACGGTCGCCGTCTCGAAAGCCGCGACCGCGTCTGGCCCGGTCCAATCGAGGCTGGCGCGCACGACATTTCCTGGCTCTACCCCGTCGACGGTCTCGGCGAGGGCTCCCTCGTAGCCGCCGCCGCGAACCACCACGGGCTCGTACGCCTCCGCCGGGTCGTCGGTCGGTGTCAGGTCCAACAACACGACGGCCGGATCGCCGTCCCGGAGGACGCGTGCCTGGACACGGTACCGACTGGCGTCACTCGTCACACCCCACGGTCGACGCCGCACCGACAAACTGCTGTCGCTCTCGGCTCACCGTTTCAACCCTCGCTCGTCGACCTCCGGCCAACCACTCCCGTCTCGTTGTTTCAGTTTCACCACGCTGTTAACGGGGGTTTATACACCGAGCCGCACAAGCAGAACACACGATGACAGACGACGACCTCGAAGCACTCCCGGGTGTCGGGCCGGCGACGGCAGACAAGCTGACAGACGCGGGGTTCGAGACGTACCAGAGTATCGCGGTCGCCAGCTCCGGCGACATGGCGAACACCGCAGACATCGGTGACTCGACGGCCGCAGACATCATCCAGGCCGCCCGCGAGGCGGCCGATGTGGGCGGGTTCGAGTCCGGCTCGCAGGTGTTGGAACGGCGCCAACGGATCGGCAAACTCTCCTGGCAGATCGGCGAGGTGGACGACCTGCTCGACGGCGGAATCGAGACGCAGTCGATCACCGAGGTGTACGGCGAGTTCGGCTCCGGCAAGTCGCAGGTGACACACCAGATGTGTGTCAACGTCCAGCTCCCGCCCGAACAGGGTGGGTTGGGCGGCGGTGCGGTGTTCATCGACACGGAGGACACGTTCCGTCCGGAACGGATCGACGACATGATCCGCGGGCTGGACGACGAGATCATCGCCTCGGAGCTGGAGCGTCGGGAGATCGAGGGGTCGCCCGGCGACGACGAAACGATGCAAGCGTTGTTGGAGGACTTCCTCGACAAGATCAACGTCGCGAAGGCGTTCAACGCCAACCACCAGATGTTGTTGGCCGAGAAGGCAGAGGAGCTGGCCGCCGAGGCCGAGGAGACGGAGTACCCGGTGAAGATTCTCTGTGTCGACTCGCTGACGGCTCACTTCCGCGCGGAGTACGTGGGCCGTGGGGAACTCGCCGAGCGGCAACAGAAGCTGAACAAACACCTCCACGATCTCGATCAGGTGGGGAACCTCCACAACGCGGCCGTGCTCGTCACCAACCAAGTCGCGTCCAACCCGGACTCGTACTTCGGTGACCCGACCCAGCCGATCGGTGGGAACATCCTGGGCCACAAGTCCACCTTCCGGATCTACCTCAGAAAGTCGAAAGGGAACAAACGCATCGTCCGACTCGTCGACGCGCCGAATCTCGCGGACGGCGAGGCGGTGATGCGTGTCGAAGACGCGGGCCTGAAGCCCGAGTAGACCCGACGCGGGTGACCGATACTCGCGACGTAGCGTTACTCTTCTAGTTCCGTTACTCTCTTTTCCAATTCTTTTATTTCATACTTATATCTTTTGTAAATAGTAATAATATCGCCTATAATTATTAATACCAAATACAAAATAATTGGATGTCCCCATACACTCAACTCGCCTGGGTCTGTTATAACGGTGATAGTGGCACACCCTATGGCGAATAAAAATCCCTTTTTTCTACTTGGCTTTTCTTTCATTTATTTAGTTTCAATTTCTTAGTGTGAATCCAGCGTTGTTGCCCTCTTGTTACCGCCGGTCGTCGTCTCGACTCGACACCTGTTGATCTACTTCTTCGAGTTTCTCTTCCATCTTATCAATCCTGTGGCGCAGTCTGTAGAACTGAAACAGGAGTTCGGCGACGACGACCGTGACGGGCACACTGTACCGCAGTTTCATTGCCACGTCGACATCCGGGAGGTCGGTCACAATCGTGAACGCGAACCCCGAAAACACGATCAGATAGTATCTCAGCCTGCTGGGCTCTCGTCTCATTGTTGTCGTGTCGAGCTGGTGTGTTAGCTCCTGTGGACACCCGGAACTGGAACCAGTCCGGTCATCTCATCGATACTCGTCCCGTAGCGTTGACTCACTGTCGGGAGCACGGCAGGCGTCGAAAATGGGAGGTCGACATCGATACAGCCGACAGTGATATTGCACGCCCACAGCGTCGCCAGAGCGGAGACGATCGGCACGACAATTTTCCCCGCTACCCCCACCGATTCGAACAGTCCATCGAGAACCACGCTGAGTGTTCCTGTGTTGAGCACCGCTACTGGCGTGGTGAACGCCACCGATACGGCAGTCCACTGGTGTGATCCGTATCCGTCGATAGCAGCACACTCCTGTAGCTTCGTCCCCCGTTTCACGTCGTATTGGACGACCGCCTCGGTCCACCTCCCCGTAGCGTCTGTGTTCTCGGTGTTCTGTGGACCTGAAAGATCCGTCGTCGTTTCGGTTTCACCATCGGTGCCGTGTCGACAGATTCCGTGTCTGTCGACGCCAACCGACACCCGCCGGTGGTGTTCCACAGTGTACTCGTCGGAGCAACTGTCTGCAAACTGGTGACTACTGGCGTCGAGTGCCCACGGCCGGTCCGGAGTGTCCATCTCCCAAGCTGCTGGTCTCGGTGTGCAATCCTAAGAGTTGTTATTTTTCTATAGGATACTAAAAGGCGATGCTTGTGGTCTCGCGGTCGGACGAACAAACTGGCCGGGAGCTACGTTCCGCCGTTACTCTACCTGCGTCACGTCCAGATCCGTCAGGTCGCCGTCTTTGAGCTTCGCGCCGTCCTGTGCGACCTGCCGGGCCAACACCGCACACTTGATCCGCATCGGGGAGATGTCGACCCCGAGCATCTCCGTGATGTCCTCTCGACCCATCGCCTCCAACTCCGAGAGTGTCGTCCCGTGGAGTTCCTGTGAGAGCATCGACGCCGAGGCCTGCGAGATCGCACAGCCGTCGCCCGAGAAAACGGCGCGTTCGATCGTCTCGCCGTCGTCCGCGAGGGCGATGTCGAGCGTGATCGTGTCCCCACAGGAGGGGTTCTCGCCGGTGTGTGAGATGTCGGGGTCGTCCAACTCCCCGTAGTTGCGCGGGTTCTTGTAGTGGTCCAGTATCTGTTGTCGGTACATGTCGGAGCCGCCGCCGATACCCATAGTGTCTGTTGTTGGGTCGTCTGGCGCAAAAGGATTCCGGGGAGGGGTGTCGCTCCAAGACATAAGTACCGGGGGGCAGTACCGTCGGCCATGGTGTGTTCGGCCGACAACACCGGTGACGACGTAGATATCGACGGCCTCCAGACGTTCCTCGACCGAGAGGACGTTGCCTTCGCGGTGTTGTTCGGCTCGCACGCTCGCAAGGAGGCAGGCGACAGATCCGATGTCGACGTCGCGATCCAGTTTACGGCCGAACTTGACGCCGTAGATCGGTTCCGACGCCGGAACCGTATCGACGCGACGCTCCAGGCGTACGCCGACGGATTCGTCGACGTGAGTGATCTCGCCGCGCTCCCGACGAGGGTAGCACACGCGGCGCTCCGAGACGGGGTCGTCCTCGCTGGCGACGAAGCGGTAGTCGAGCGCCGCGAGAGTGAGTTGCGAGCCGAGATCGACGCGGACGACACCGACACGACGGCGTTTATCGACCGACTCGCTCGGGGCGACACGTAGATCGTAGACGAGCAGGTTGTGGTTGCCAAACTCCGGCTGATCAACGAGTACACACACGACCTCGAAGAGATGCGTGGCATCTCCTTAGCGGAGTACACCGCCGACACGATGCGACAGCGTGCGGTTGAGCGAACACTCACAAACCTGATACAGTGTTGTATCGACCTCGCGCAACACATTCGCTCAGCAGAACAGTTGTCCTCGAGTGGAACGTCGAAACAGGAGATTGAGGCGCTGGCGGCGGCAGGAATCCTCTCGCCCGAGACAGGCACCCGACTCGAAGATGCGGTCGGCTTCCGCAACATCCTGACCCACAGGTACGGCGATATTGATCACGAGGTCGTACACAGCATTCTTCACGAAGACCTTCACTGGTTCGAGACGTTCCAACAAGAAATTGCACAGTGGTTCAAACTGCAGAGAACCGACTGAGTTCGACGATCAGGCGAACAACTGCCGCGCCTCGTCGACCGCGTCGACGAGCGCGTCCACCTCCTCGCGGGTGTTGTAGAGATAGAAGGAGGCCCGCGCCGAGGCGGCTGCACCCAACTCGTCGTGCAACGGCTGGGTGCAGTGGTCCCCTGCCCGGATCGCGACGCCGTAGTCGTTGACGATACTCGACAGGTCGTGGGCGTGGACCCCGTCGACGTTGAACGCGACCAGCCCGGCGCGGTCGTCACCCGGCGGTCCGTAGACGGTCACGTCGTCGTGTTCTGTCAGCCGGTCGTACGCGTAGGCGGCCAACGACGACTCGTGGTCGTGGATGCGTTCGATCCCAATCTCGTCGATGTAGTCGACGGCGGCGTGGAGACCGACCCCCTGTGCGATCACCGGGGTGCCGGCCTCGAACTTCCAGGGGAGCTCCTCCCAGTCGGACTCCTCGAAGGTGACCGACCGGATCATCTCCCCGCCGTAGAGGTACGGCTGCATCTCCTCTAACACGGCCTGTTTCCCGTACAGGACGCCGATCCCGGTCGGGCCACACATCTTGTGGCCGGAGAAGGCGTAGAAGTCACAGTCGATCTCCTTCACGTCGACGGGCATATGCGGCACCGCCTGCGCGCCGTCAACGAACGAGAACGCGTCGTGGTCGTGGGCCATCTGGGTCAGCTCCTCGACGGGGTTGACCGTCCCGAGGGTGTTGGAGACGTGGAGCGTGCTGACCATCTGGGTGTCGTCGTCGACCAGCTCGGCGGCGTGGTCCATGTCGAGGTGGCCGCCGTCCGTCAGCCGGACGTACCGCGCCTCCGCGCCGGTCTTCTTGCAGATCTGCTGCCAGGTGACCAACGAGGCGTGGTGTTCCATCTGTGTCATCACGACGTTGTCGCCAGGGCCGAGTTCCGTGAGTCCCCAGGCGTACGCGACGAGATTCTCCGACTCCGTCGTGTTCTTGGTGAAGATCACTTCCTCGCGGCCGGCCGCGCCGATGAACTCCGCGACCCGGTCGTGGGCTTCCTCGTAGGCGACGCTCGCCTCCTGACTCAGGTGGTGAATCCCGCGGTGGACGTTCGCGTTGTACGTCCGGTAGAAGTCGGCAATCGCCTCCACCACCGGCTCCGGCGTGTGGCTGGTGGCCGCGTTGTCGAGATACACCAACGGCGTGTCGTCGGCGTCGTCGGGCCCCGGCGTCGTCACATCACCGCCCACCTGGCGGTCGAGCACCGGGAAGTCCTCCCGGAGCTGTGCCACGTCGAGCGGCTCCTCTGTTGTCGCTTCCATTACCTAGAAGGTGGGACTGGAGGGGTAAACAGGCTTCGCACACGTCGCCACCGCCCGTCTCGGTGGCGTGGTGGCCGGGCGTCTGACGGACGGCATGCGTCTGACGCGGATTTAAGTCTTCCCGCGTTCGGTTGAGAAATGGGCGCGCCGGACGAACGAGACCCGGGTCACCCCACACGACCGTCGTCTCGCTCCCCGACGCGCGCCCACACCCGACACCCCACCCTCTCGACGGACGCGGCGGCCCACCCACCACCCACCCGCCGCCGCGTCTGTCGTGGTCTCACCGGCCCACGCACCACGACGCGCACCACTCGGGCGACGGTCAGGACCGCTGTGTCTCGGACCCGATCCCGTCCAGCGTGGCGGCGACGTGTCGACCGCGCTCGGTGAGGACGTACCGTGCGTCGCGTTTCTCCACCAGCCGTCCACGGAGCCGGCCGAGGTGGTAGTTGAACCGCCCGGAGTCGCGGGCGCCCACCCGTCGCCGCAGCGTCGAGAACCGCAGGCCGCCGCTCGCGGCCGCCAGTTGTCTCACCGTCTCGGCCCGCGTCTCGTCGCTCAACAGGTCGAACACGGCCGTCGCGTCGTCACTCTGTGTCACCGACACGCACCTCCGGGATCGAGACCGCGGTGACTGTCGGTCGGCCGTCTGCCGTGCGCCACGCAAGCTCCGGCACCACCGGGTACGTCTCGGCGCCGTCACCGAGCGTCAGCCGCGCCGTTTCCCCGCCAACGAACGCCTCGGCGATCGCCTGGCGAGCGCCACGCTCGAACTGGTTCCGGTCGGCGACATCACGGCCGGTCCGGATCGCCACCACCGACACGTCCAGCCCGTCGACCCCCGTCTCTAAGTCGACCCGCAACGGCACCGTGTTGCCGGGATCGTCGGCGAGAAACGGAAACTCCAACTGGGCGTCCTCCGCGGCCTCCAGCCGTGCGACTTCCTCGTCGAGTCCCGTCGGCGGGGCCGGTGCAGGTGCGCCGCCGCCGGTCGCGCCACCCGGCTGCGCCGTTCCGGCCGGATCGACACCACCCGACGACTCCGGGTTGTACCCTCCGGGTGTGGAGCTACTGGCTCCCTCTCGGGGTGTGGAGCCGCCGCCTCCCCCGCCGGTCGCTCGGCGACCCGTGGGCTCGTTGTCACCGTCGTCCATCCCGAGTGCGTTCGCCAGCGACTCTCTGATCCGGTTCTGGACGTGTTGTTCGACCCGTTCGTCGAAGTCCCGGTCGGCCCCGGGCGTGTCTGTGAGCCCGCGGTGGAGCACCTCCTCCCACGAGAGGTCCAACTCCCGTTTGCGAGCGCGCATCCGTTCGAACACCTCGTCGTCGTCGACTGTGACGCGAATCTCTCTGGCCATGTGAGTTCGTACTCACACTCAGACAAGAAGCTTGTGGCGAATCTTGGACACGCTGACGCGGACCGATCTGAGAGTGCCTCTCTCCCCGGTTTGAACGCCCCCGGCCACGGTGTCGGTCGTAGTCTGCCACTCGGTGTGGGTCTCGTGTGAGTCACGCGTGTGTGTCTCGTGTAATCATGTGAGTCAGGTGTGACAGACGCCGTCGTGAGGACCAGAAGCGGGTGAGACACACCGCGTTTAAGCCCGCGCCGGGCGAGAAGTCGAGTATGAGCGAGACGGACGACCCCGAGCAGGATCTCGGGATCACGGAGAGCAAGGAGTACGCCACGGGCGACTGGTACGCGGAGGTCGTCCAGAAGGCGAACCTCGCGAGCTACGGCCCCGACGGGATGTCGGGGT